>JBEKVP010000511.1:0-2504 GCA_049513935.1 Steroidobacteraceae bacterium | reverse complement strand
AAACTGTGAGACGTTCCACAGCCGCCGCAGAGCCTCAAGGTTCGAGCCGCATTAATTCGGTAACATACGCGGTATGCGCACTTTGAAATGGTGGCTCATCGGCCTTCTGTGGTTCTCCCCGACCGTTTATCCGCTGTCCGGAAACACGGTCGCCACCGACAACGTCAAGGCGCGCCTGGTCAGCGAGACCGACGGCATCGGCCCCGGACAATCGATTTGGGTCGCTCTCGAGCTCGACATCCGCGATGGCTGGCATACCTACTGGCGCAATCCCGGCGATTCGGGGCAGGCGACCAAGCTGGTCTGGACGTTGCCCTCCGGGTTCCGCGCCGGAGACATCGTCTGGACCACGCCGCATCGCTTCGAGATCGCGCCGCTGGTGAACTACGGCTATGCGAAGCACGCGCTGCACATGGTCAAGATCACGGCTCCCGGCGACCTCAAAGCCGGCGCGTCCCCGCTCGAGCTCAAGGCGAAGGCGAGCTGGCTGGTGTGCTCCGACGTGTGCATTCCGGAGAGCGCCGATCTGCAACTGACGATGCCGGTGAAGCCCGCCGCCGGCGTCGATCCCTCGACGGCGCCATTGTTCACCGCGGCGCGCGGCGATCTGCCGACGGCGCAGCCCGCCGCGACCGAAGCACGAGTCGATGCCGGCCGCCTGGTGCTCACACTCGGGCGAGAGTGGGGCGGGACCCTCGAGCGAGTGACGTCGCTCTCGTTTTACCCTTACGACGACGGGGTCATCGAGTACGCGGCGCCGCAAACTCTCGAGCGCCATGAGGGCTCGATCGATCTTGCGATGAAGCTCGGGTATGAGCCGCCGAAGTCCGGTTCGGTTCGCGGCGTGTTGCTCGCAACCGAACAAAGCGGCGGCGACGCCATTACCGTGCCGATCGAGGTCTCCGCGCCGCTCGCGGCGGGAGCGCCGGCGGGCCTCGCGGCCCAGGCGGCCCCGCGCTTCGCGCCCGCCAAGCCGGCCGCCGCCCCGGGGGATAAGCCGGCGCTGCCCGTCTTGATGTTGCTCGCGGTCCTCGGCGGTCTCATCTTGAATCTGATGCCGTGCGTGTTTCCGGT
This sequence comes from Steroidobacteraceae bacterium, assembly GCA_049513935.1. Lineage (GTDB taxonomy): Bacteria > Pseudomonadota > Gammaproteobacteria > Steroidobacterales > Steroidobacteraceae > Bog-1198. The sequence continues at coordinate 1,430 of JBEKVP010000511.1, read as the reverse complement.
CCTGTCCATCAAGGCCATCGGCCTGGTGGAACAGGCCAAGAAACACCCGGCTGCCGTGCGCACCAAGGGTTTCGTGTTCGCGGCCGGCGTGATCGTCTCGATGCTGGCGTTGGCCGCGGTGCTGTTGACGTTGCGCGCGGGCGGCGAGCAGATCGGCTGGGGCTTCCAGCTGCAGTCGCCGCTGTTCGTCACCCTCATGATCTATTTGTTGCTCGCCGTGGGGCTGAACCTGTCGGGCGTGTTCGAGGTGGGCGGCGGCCTCGCAGGCATCGGCGATTCCCTGACCCAGGGCGACAGCTACCGAGCCTCGTTCTTCACCGGCGTCTTGACCACGCTGGTGGCGACTCCCTGCACCGCGCCGTTCATGGCGGCCGCGGTGGGCGCCGCGCTCACCCAGTCGCCGGTCGTCGCCTTGTCGATTTTCGCCGCGCTCGGCTTGGGGCTCTCGCTTCCCTATCTGCTCCTGTCGCTCGCGCCCTGGATGCGGCGCGCGTTGCCGAAGCCCGGCGCTTGGATGGATACGCTCAAGCAGGTATTCGCGTTCCCCATGTATGCGTCGGCGGCGTGGCTCCTGTGGGTCCTCGCGCAGCAAACCTTGATCGGGCTCGGCGCGGCGCTCGCCGGCGCCATTCTCGTCGGCCTCGCGGCTTGGGCGTACCAGAAATCCAAGGGCACCTCGGCACGCGGTCGGCTGGTCGCGCTGACGACGTCGGCCGCGGCGGTATTGCTCGCGCTGGTGCTGCCGGTGAGATTGGCCGACGTGGCGGCCGCTGCGCCGGCGGCAGGGCCTTCCGCGGCCGCCGAGTCGTCCGAAGGCTGGCAGCCCTACGACGCGGCACGCGTGCGGGATCTCCGCGCGAGCGGCGCGCCGCTGCTCGTCAACTTCACCGCGAGCTGGTGCCTCACGTGCCTCGTCAACGAGCGCAACGCCTTTGCCGATCCCGCGGTGCAGAGCATCTTTCGAAGCAAGGGCGTCACCTTGATGAAGGGGGATTGGACCAACCGCGATCCGGCGATCACCCAGGCGCTCGCGGATTTCGGTCGTGCCGGAGTGCCGCTCTACGTCCTCTACAACGGGAAGCCCGGTTCCGCTACGCCTGTGGTGCTGCCGCAATTGCTCACCGCGGGCATCGTCGAGACTGCATTCGCCGATCTGCCGAGCCGCGATTCAAAATAACGCGCGAATAGCGCATGCTGATGGGGATGCCCTCGGATAACGCCGGCACAGTATCGGTGATCGATTTCCGTCGCCAGAGCATGGTGCTTCAGTGGCACGTGCTGGGCGGCACCTGGACCGCATACGACGTCCCGCCGTCGCTCGTGCACGGCGTTGCACTGATACGCGCCGCTCAGCCGAATATCTGCATCTACGCCCACGGCGGGCGGCTGCGCCTGCAAGTCGGCCCTCTGCAGTACGCGCTCACCGAGAA
>JBEKVP010000510.1:0-2506 GCA_049513935.1 Steroidobacteraceae bacterium | reverse complement strand
ATTCCGCCCTTGAAAATCGGCCGCCGGACTTGCTCCGAGCTCGCGGTCCGAACCGCGCGCTCGTTCTCATAAAAGCGCAGGCACCTGTCCTCGAATGGCAGGCAGCAGTGATCCAGCAACCGCCGCACCTCGGTCTCGGTATCCTCGATCATCCGTTCGTGGAACACCCGGTGCACATAACCCGGCAGGACCGCGTCGATGTGCGCCATCAGTTCGACGTAGTCGCGGTAATAGCGGCCGAGATCGGCCAGATCATAGGTGAAACTCTGGCCGCGCGAGAAATGCTGCTTGAACGCCGAGAGGCAACAGCCGAGAGGATGCCGCCGCGCGTCGATGACCTTCGCGTTCGGCAACAGCACCCGGATGAGCCCGATGTACGAGCAGTTGTTGGGCATCTTGTCGACGAAATACGGGGCGCTGGTTTTGCGGTGCGCGCGCGTGGTGTCGAGGTAGCGCTCGCCGAGCCGCTTGATCTCGTCGGCATCGAGCGCCGCCACGTTCTCGAAGAATCGGGACTCAGCGCCTGGCTCATCGCGGCCCGAGAGGTCGCGCGCAATCTGGGGCATGTCCGGCAGTTCGATCGTGCCCTCGACCAGCGAATGGCTCGCGAGTATCTGCTCGATCAGCGTCGAGCCCGCGCGCGGCAATCCGACGATGAAGATGGGGCCAGGTCTTTGCGCGCCGGCGGAGCTGCGCGCTGCGAAGAACTCCGGCGTGTACAGCGCCTTTGAGCGCGCGACGAAGCGGCTGTTTTCATTCGCGCTGTACGGGTGTTGTTGCTTGCGCGCCGCGTTGCCCCTGGCGTAATGCGCAAACGACTCCTGGTACGCGCCCTCGTCCTCGAGGGCCTTGCCGAGCGAGAACTCGAAATGCAGCCGATCCTCGCCGGAGAGGTCCCCCTGGCGCAGCGCGCTCTGCATCGCGCCCGCATCCGCCGCCGAGAAGCGGAAGGTCTTCAGGTTGGCGAGGCTCCAGTACGCTTCTCCCAGCGAGGGCTCCATGACGATCGCGCGGCGGTACGCGGCGATGCTCTCCTCGGAACGGCCCTGGGTCTTCAAAGCATGCCCGTAGCTCATCCAGATCTTGGGCTGAGCCGGAAAATGGCGCAGCACGTTCTCGTAGGCGTCGATCGCGCCCGAGTAATCGCCAAGATTGGCGAGGACAGCCGCCTTCAAATTCAAGTAGGAGGGATTGCCCGGCTCGCTGGCGAGCAGCCGGTCCACCTGAGGGAGCGCCGCCGCCGGCTTCATCTGGCGGTTGAGCACCACGGCATAATTGTGACGGGCGGCATCGAAGCTCGGCGCAAGCTTCAGGCATCGCTCGAGCAATTCCTCCGCATCAGCGTAGCGGCGTAATCGGCCGGCGACCTCCGCCAGCATACGCAACGCCGTCACATCCGTGGGATACGCATTCAGATGCGCGCGCAGACGAACGTCCGCGAGCGGCAGGTTGTTTTGGGCCAACGCCGCGGCGGCCTCGCGCAGGCGTGGATCGTGAGTCGCCGCCCTGATGTAGTGGGCTCTCGCCCGATCGGCGCCGGCAGCGTCGTTCGCCGCGTCCAGGCAATCCGCGAGCAGCCGCCATCCGTCCGGCGAGCCCGGCTGCAGCGCTACCGCGCGGCGCAGCGCCGTCACGGCATCCTGCGGGCGGCCGGCCTCGGCGCGCGCGATGCCGAGCTCGAGACAAGCGGCGGCCGAATGCGGATTTTCGAGCGCCAGCGGCTCGAGCACCTCGAGCGCTGCGTGGGCACGCCCGGCTCGGCGATGCGCCGCGCCCAGGATGAGCCGCGCCGTCGGATTGCGCGGACTGACGTTGAGAATCTCGCGCGCTTGCTCCGCGGCGAGGTCGGCGTTCTTCTCGAGCAGCCTTTTGGCATGCGCGAGCGCGGCGTCCACCGACCCCAGGGGCTCCGAGACACTCATCAAGTCTGCACCTTGGCGCATCCCCAACTGTTGTTATGAGCTTATAAGAAACGCCTTCCGTCGCTTTGTCAATTACTGCGTGTTGCTTGGAAGACACGCGTTCAATCGGCATCCGACCGCCCGATCCGGCCCGCGCGAAGGGACTCGCAGCGCGCACGACACAACGCTATGCTAATCACCCCGGGGAAACTCACTTCAGGTTGGATCGGAGTCATGGCCAAGGTCATCGGAATCGCCGCTGCGCTGTTTTTGTTCGCGAGTGCCAGCTTTGCGGACCCGCCGCATCACAGGCATCATCACCACAGCCACCACCATCACCGCGCTCACCACCCGCATCACTAAAGCGCCGATTCACTGATCGCGAGTGCGCGGATCGCCGACGCGCGGCAGACGCTGCGCGTGCCGCAGTTGCGCGCCTGGGGATTGCCGCCAACTCGTTGATTTGGCTAGGCTTTGGCCGCTTCGAGGCGCGAACAAGCGCCCCTCGGTCGACGGCTGGATCTTGCGCGGGTCCGCACGCCATGTTGCCCATGCGCAACGCTCAGCGCGGCCGGCTCTCCGGGCCCGCGTCAGCGAAGGACGAC
>JBEKVP010000509.1:0-2517 GCA_049513935.1 Steroidobacteraceae bacterium | reverse complement strand
AACGTTCGGCCGCGTTCGACTTAACGCGCCTCGCTGCGCGTGCGCGGAAATGTGCCGGACCCCTCCGCGAGCACCTTCGGAAGCTGCCGGTCGAAGGGCACGGTGCGGTTGCGGCCACGCAGCTTTGCGGTGTAAAGCGCCTGATCGGCGGCCTTGACGAACTCCGCGACGCTCGGAAACGAGATTTGCGCGCCGTGCGTCGCGCAGCCGATCGAGATGGTCACGCGTGCGTGCTCCGCGCCGATGGTGTGAGCGGTGTTCTGGAAGGCCGTCACGATGCGCTCGCAAATGCTGTGCGCGGTTTCCGCATCGGTGGCGGGCAGCACCACCACGAATTCCTCGCCGCCGTAGCGGGCGATCAGATCGGTCTCGCGCGTATTGCCGCGCAGGATGCGCGCCGTCGCCTGCAGAATCCGGTCGCCGGCCTGGTGGCCGAAACGATCGTTGATGCCCTTGAAGTCGTCCAGGTCCGCGAAGGCGACGCTCAGCGGCCATTTGTGGCGCGAGGAGTGGTCGAATTCGCGCGCGAGGATCTGATCCAGGTAGGCGCGATTGTAGACGCCGGTCATCGCGTCGCGCCGCGTTTCCTCCTCGAGCTCGAGCGTACGGGTGTTCGAGCTTTCGGCGGCCGCGCGCAGCGTATTGATCTCGCGCAGCGCGAATAAATTGCGCAGCATCAGGGCCTCGCGCGCCTGCTCGAGAATGAGCTCCGGATGCTGCTCGGCCAGGATGTCGGTCTCGAAGATCGCCTCGGTCTCCGGCAGCATCGAGCCGATCGTGCCCAGAACCTGGCCGAACGCCATCTTATCCAAGCCGACGGACCGCTCGGCGGAGAGCGCCGTTTCGGCGAAGCGGCGGTTCTGCGCATCGTTCAGGAACAGGTCCGCCACCGGGCCGGAAAGCGCGACGCAGCGGTCGAAGATCCGGGCGGGGTCCGAGGTAACCTGCAGATCGATTTGATGGCTGTGCTCGATTGCGTGGCAAAGCCGCGGCGGCAGGTTCCATTTCTTCATGAGCCAGCCGCCGATCGCGGCGTGATCGACCTTAAGGCGCTTCTTCTCGAGCTCGCCGAGCGCCGCGTGGTCGCGCTGAATGGACTCGCTGCCGCGATACAGATCGGGCACCGCCTGGTCCAACGCCAGCATGCCCACGTCCTGCAGGAGACCGGCGAGGAAGATCTCCTCGGCCATCGACTGGCGCAGCGCATCGGCCAGCGCGCGCGCCGCGGTCGCCGCGATGAGCGCGCGGCGCCAATAGAGCGGATGGCTCATGCCGTTGGCTTTGCCGGTCCGCAGCGACTTGACCAGCGAGAAGCTCAACGCGAGGGTCAACGTCGCATTCAAGCCAAGCACGACCAGCGCCTGGCGCAGGTTCTCGCTCTTGCGGCGCTGAGCGTACAAGGGCGAATTGGCGATGCGCAGCACCTTGGTCGACAGCGCGGAATCCATGCTGAGCGCCTTGGCGACCTTGCCCATCTCGATTTCCGGATCGCGCGCGAGCTCGATGATATGCGACGCCACGCCGGGCGGCGACGGGAAATTCACCAGCGAGCGCAGGTGAGCTTCGATCTCGGGATTCAAGTGCGGCACTCCGACTCAATAGGGCTCGATGCGTCCTATAGAGGTTAGCGTCCGCGCTCGAAGTAACTTAAGCGGCAGTTAGGGGATTCTATTAAGCGAGCCTGGCGCTGGCGCGCCACAGGAAGCGCAAACCTCGAAAACCGAGATATAGGCCATACGGGCCCAGAAGCACGATCCAGGAGGCCGCCGATCCGGCCCGCAGCCCTCCGTAGAGGCTCCCGAAGATGCGCAGCACGCTCGCCCCCTCATAGCGCCCGAGGAGCGAGGAGCCCAGAAAGTAGATGAGCAGGGGCATGAGCCCGAACCCGGCCGCAAGCGTTATGCCCGTGAGCCAAAGCTCCCGGGACCACCCGCCGGAAAGGCCGAGACGACGGAAAATCTGCGAAAAACGCATACTGCGTCATTGTAACGAAATGCATTGGAGCCCGCGCGCGGCGGTACACTAGCCCGATGCGCTCTTGGACGCCGCAAACTCTCTACGACGCCAAGCCCTGGGTATGCATCATCCTGGGGTCCGTGCTCGCCATTGGCATGACCGGCTGGTCGCTGACGGCCGGATACTGGACGGTCGTGCGCGGGCTGTCCATGTTCGGCGGCGCGGCCCTCGCCATCGTCGGCGGCATCACGCTGCAGATGCGCCAGGACTACCGCGCGCGCAGCAAGTGGCGGCGCGAGACGCCCCGCTAAGATGCGCACCGCCGTTGTCGGCGTGGGTTATCTCGGCCGATTTCACGCGCAAAAATACCGCACCGTTCCCGGCTCGGAGCTGATCGGCATTGCCGACCCGTCCGCCGCGGCGCGTGCGGCGGTCGGCGCGGAGCTCGGCGTGCCGGCGCACGCCGACTATCGCGAGCTTCTGGGACGCGTGGACGCCGTGAGCATCGTGACGCCGACTCCCCTTCACTACGCCATCGCCCGGGAATTTCTCGAGGCGGGT
>JBEKVP010000508.1:0-2523 GCA_049513935.1 Steroidobacteraceae bacterium | reverse complement strand
CGTGCTGTAGAGCGTGTGGGAAGTGGAACTGGGAAGTGAGCGGGAGTCGGTTAGGGTTTGGCAGCGATGCGATATCCGTCGGCACCACGCTCAAGAAGGCCAGCGGCGATCATGGCGGTCAGACGCTCGTAGAGAGTGGCGTTGCGGACGCGGCACAGAGGTCGGAGTTCCGAGATCGACAACGGTAGCGAAGAGTCGATCAATGCGGCGGTGATGCGCTCGTCGATCGACGTGGATGTCGGTGTTTGACATGTCGCGGACGTGAGGACCTGAAGAGCGAGCGCATCATGGTGCGGCACGAGTTCCAAGTCGATGGCGGGCATGGACGGCGCTGCGCGATGCTCGACGGTGAGCGTAAGCTTGGGACCGTCGCGGCGCAGATACAAGTTCGAGTCGCCCCAGGCATGGAACTCGGACGATCCGCGCAGCGCCTGGCCTGCGCGCAGGCGGCTGCCGCTCTTTTTGGCATGATGCACGAGCAAGACAGCGAGATTGTAACGGCGCTGCAGTTCTCGAAGATAGGCGAGGAGCGGCGCGACCTCGCCTGAGGCGTTTTCGTCGATCCGGTGCAAACGAACGAAGGGATCCAACACCAGCAGCCGGGGACCGAGCGCGGCCACCGTTTTCTCGAGGCGAGCGCGGTCGGCTGGTAGATCGAGCCGCAACGTCGGCGCGGTGATGACCTGAACATTGAGATCCCGAAGTTCGATGCCGGCGGCAGCGCAGATACCCTCCAAGCGACTGCGCACGACGTGCAGGGCGTCTTCCGCCGCGTAGAGCAAGACGCGTCCGGGTTGTGGCACGGAGAAGCGGCGCAAGCACGGTGTACCTGAGGCCACCGCGACGGCCAAGTCCAACGCCAGAAAGGATTTGCAGCATTTAGGCTCTCCGCCGACGATGCCGACGGCATCCGCCGACCACAGATCGGTGACCAACCAGCGCTGCTCTTGGGGACGGGCCGGAAGCGCAAAGGCCGGCTCGACGGGGAGCGTGTTCAGCGGCGGCGGCCGGCGGCGATCTTCGCTTGCACCGGTGAGGGCGTGGCGTAGGTCTCGAGGAAGAGTTGTTCGTCGATGTGTCGGGCCTCGCGCTGCGCGGCGAGCACCAGCAACTCGCCGGCCATGTTCATCAATGCCCGCAGGTTACCCTGGGCGTGATCGCTCAACGTCGCGATCAGTTCCGGGGTCATGAGCTTGGGCGCGCCGGCTTTATGCAGCGCGTGCCGCAGACACTCCTGCAACTCCTCGGGGCTCGTGCGCTCGAGCGCAAGGCGCACCCGCATGCGCGAGCCCAAGGGCAAGAGTTCCTCGGCGCGGAAGCGCTCGATGAGGCGCTGATCGCCGGCGAGCACGACGGTGAGGAGTAGGTGCGAGTCCAAGCGCGCCGAGCAGAGCAGGCGCAGCTCGTTCAAAACGCTGAGCTGCATCTCCTGAGCTTCATCGGCGATGAGCACCGGGCGGCATAGCGATGCATCGATATGCCCCTGCCAGCGGGCCCGCAGGACTTTGGCGCCGCTATAGCGGTTGTGGGGATGCAGCTCCACGCCGAACAGCTCGCCCATCTCACGGTAAAAGTCCGCGAGTCCCGCCTGCGGCCGCGATAACACGCCGACCTGCACATCACGCAGGCCGGCGAGCCGCTCAGCGAGCACGCGCAGTGTCACGGACTTGCCGACCCCGGGCGCCCCGGTGACGAGCGCGAAGCCGCCCTCGCCGGCGAGCTGCTCGACCCGCCAACAAAACGAGTCGATGCGCGGCGTCAACTGCAGCGCCTCGGCGGGCACGTCGGGAGCAAACGGGTTCCACTTCAGGCCATACAGGGCGAGCATCTTCTTGTTCACTTAGGTCTCTCCATCATCGGGTGGCAGTTCATCGGTAGGCAGGTACGCCGGCGGCAAGCCGGTCGCGGCCTGTTGTTGCATCAACTGGGCGAGCAGCGGTGCGATGCCAGGAGCCGTGGGCTTGATCGGCGGCTCGACGCCGATCGGCTCGAGGCTGCGGCGCAGCCCGGTCGCGTTCTGGGTCTTGTCCTGTGGATACAGCCGGCACAGCACCTGACCGCTCTCGGCATCGACCAGATGGACTTGCGTGAGATCCCAACTCGCGTACCGCACTTCGATGGCGCTCAGATGCCGATAGCGGCTGGGAACCTCGAAGCGCCGCGCGGCGATCACCACCGTGCCGTCGCTGTGGCGCTGCATGCGCCGATCGGTGCGCGTGAACGCGAGGCGCAGCGCCGCGCTGTCGGGGCTCGGGCGCAAGACCTCGGGACCTGAGAGGAAGCGGGTCAGCGGCGCCTCGCCGAGTTCGGAGTGAACCTGGCGGTTGTACTCGAACTCGACCCACGCTTGGGTGGCCTCGTTGAGCACGTTCAGCGTCAGATCCTGGACATCCTCAAGCATGGCGAGAAGCCTTGCTTCGACCGGTGTCCAAAACGACTCTTGCTTGGCATTTTGGTAAGGCGAATACGGCAGTGTCGTCTCATGGATGATACCCAAACGAGCGAGTCCCTCGGTCACTTCCG
>JBEKVP010000507.1:0-2524 GCA_049513935.1 Steroidobacteraceae bacterium | reverse complement strand
TGGGTCTCGATTGCAGTGGTCTTTTCGCGGATCAACGAGAAAATCCCGAATCGCAGCAGAAGGTGATGCACATCTTCGATCAGCCGCCGCGAGTTCGAACAGTATTCGACAAAAACTCCCTTATCGGAGTGATGAACGCCGCCGTCGCCGCTGAGAAGCGCCTGCAGAAACAGGCGAACCGACGGCTCCGGAGCGGTGAAGATGATCTGCGGCACGAGCTTGTCGGCCGCCCCTTCTGAGATCATCAAGCCGAGGAGCGTCGCTTCCCAGTCAGGGATGGGCGACTTCCCGAACACGGGAATCTCCCGGGCAATCGCAATGCGATCGCCGGACCGCAAATCGCGGAGGGATACCCATCGATCGAGCATTCGAAACGGGTGGTTCGCCGTCGCTCGGATACGCAGCCCCGCGCGGGTGCGCAGCTCAAAGATCTCCCGCTTGCCCTGCGGCATGAAGGCCGACACTTTCGCCGGTCCTAACCGCCGGCCGTCCCAGGCCATGGTGCGCTTGCCGAAACGCATCTCCGTGATCGGCACATAGGCGCCTGTATCGGCGTCGACCACCCGGGTATCGCCCGTGACGCATTTCCCCAGGCACACGGTGAGCACGCTGCGCGGAATCCGGAAGTACTCGACCGTGCTCGCGAGCGCGAAGGAGTTGGGCGGGATGATGCACACCGGCCCCTTGAAATCGACGAATGATTTCTCATCGAAGCTCTTGGGATCGACGATGGTGGAGTTGATGTTGGTGAAAATCTTGAACTCGTCCGCGCAGCGCACATCGTACCCGTAGCTCGAGGTGCCGTAGGAGATGATCTTGTGCCCGTGCGCGACGCGCACCTGGTCCGGGGAAAAGGGGTCGATCATGCCGTGCTCGGCGGCCATATTCCGAATCCACCGGTCGCTCTTGATGCTCACGTCGCTTCAACCGTGATCTTGGGGAATACCGCGCTGTAATCCTTGTTCAGGGTCGCGAGCCGTGCCGCCGCGCGACGGGCCATCGTCAGGTAGGCGCGCGCCTGCGGGCTGCCGGGCTCCGCGACGACGGTCGGCGATCCGCCGTCGGCATCCTCGCGGATACGAATATCGAGGGGCAGCTCGCCAAGGAGCTGCACGCCGTACTGCGCGGCCATGCGCGCCCCCCCGCCGCTGCCGAACACATGCTCCTCGTGGCCGCACTTGCTGCAGATGTGCACGCTCATGTTCTCGACGATCCCGAGCACGCGCACCTCGACTTTTTCGAACATCTTGAGGCCCTTGCGCGCATCCAAGAGCGCGATGTCCTGGGGCGTCGTGACAATCACGGCGCCGCTCACCGGAACGCGCTGCGCGAGCGTGAGCTGGATGTCGCCGGTGCCCGGCGGCATGTCGACCACCAGATAGTCGAGCTCGCCCCAGCGGGTTTCGCCCAAGAGCTGAGTGAGCGCCTGGGTGACCATCGGTCCGCGCCACGCCATGGGCTGCTCGGCATCGATCATGAAGCCGATCGACATGACCTCGACGCCGTACGCCTCGAGCGGCAGGATGTGCTTGCCGTCCTCGGTCTGGGGTTTGCGGCCGGCGAGCCCCATCATCTGCGGCTGGCTCGGGCCGTAGATATCGGCGTCCAAGAGCCCGACGCGCGCACCCTGCGCCGCCCAGGCGAGCGCCAGGTTCGCAGCGGTGGTCGATTTGCCCACTCCGCCCTTCCCCGACGCCACCGCGACGATGTTCTTCACGTGCGCGAGCGGTTTGAGAGTTCGCTGGACCGCATGCGGGGTAATCGCCGCGCGTAATGTGAGCTGCACCTCGGCGCCGCCCAAGACGGGCTCCAAATGGCGCCGCAGCGCCGCCGTGAGCTCGGGTCCGTAATCCGCGCAAGGAAAACCGAATTCGAGCTCGATTCCCGCCACGTTGCGTTGCAAAGAGACGGCTTGAATGGCCTTTGCCTGGGCCAGAGTCTGGCCCAGATAAGGATCGATATAGGCGCCCAGCTTGTCGCGGACAGCCCGTGCGGTATCGTCGGTAGAGGTCATGCCGCCATTCTAACGCACACGGATTGGGACGTGCGGTATGGCATAATTCTTGAAAAAGTGAGAATCAAAACCCGTTCGGCGGCATTAATACGGTGAAAATGGGCGTACTCGAGACATAAGGCAGCGAATGAGTTTGTTCGCCAACTACCGCGCCGATCGGCTCATAGCCGAGATCAAATCCAGCGGCAATCCCGGAGGTCCGGTGGCCCAAAAAGCCCTGGAGAAGCTGCAGGCGTTGGGGCCGAGCGCCATTGAGCCCATCGTCGCGGCGCTCACCACGGCGGAGAAAAAAGAGACCCTTGCCTACGTCGAGGTCTTGGCGAAGCTGATCGACGCGAAGACCCTCCCTCAGCTGTTGAAAACCATGAGCGATGCCAACGGGCGGGCAATGTCGGGAATCGCCTGGGCGTTGTCGTCCAGCCGTAACTATCCCACTGCCGCCCTCCTCGACGCCCTGACCAAGGAGGATATGCCGAAACCGGCCATCATCGATGTGATTGCCGCGCAGAA
>JBEKVP010000506.1:0-2525 GCA_049513935.1 Steroidobacteraceae bacterium | reverse complement strand
GATCCCGCCTCGGTATTCATCGCCATGGAGTACGTCGAGGGCGTGACCATCGAGGAGTACGTGCGCTGCAGGGAGCATGAGGATGTCGCACTCACCCTCGATCTCATCGGCCAGCTCTTGAGCGGTCTCGGCTATGCACACGAGCGGGGCGTAGTGCATCGAGATATCAAGCCGTCCAATCTCTTGGTCACCCCCGAAGGGCGGCTCAAGATCACCGATTTCGGCATCGCCAAGCTCGATACGCTCAAGCATACACAGACCGGCGTGATGATCGGTACGCCCGCTTACATGGCGCCCGAGCGATACTCGGGCGGCGGCAGCGACCAGCGATGCGATGTGTACTCGGTCGGCGTGCTGTGCTACGAGCTGCTCACCGGCCGACGGCCGTTCGGCGGCGAGCTGACGCAGATGATCTACAACATCTGCCATACGCCGCCGTCCGCGTTGACGATGCTACGGCCCACCTTGCCGGGTTGGCTCGACCCGGTCATCGAGAAGGCGCTCGCGAAGGATCCCGGGGCACGCTTTCAGACGGCGCGGGAATTTAGCGCCGCGCTTTTGGCCGCGCGAGAGGACTTGAATTTCAGCGGCGGACGCGAGTATCGACGCGAGGCGCCTGCCGCGAGGGCCAATGCGCCGTCCGGTCTCACGGCATCCGCTCTCCCGGCGGCCGGAGTCACGACACCGGTGACCCGGGCCCCGCGCGGCGCGGGGGCGACGCCCCCGCCGGCGCTCGACGCTGAATCCCTGAGGCCGGCGCCAGGTCCCTTCTCGCCGGGCGACATCGCGGAGATCGTACGGCAGCTGACTCCGATCCTGGGCCCCCTGGCCAAGATTACCGTCAAGCGCGCCGCTGCCCAGGCGCGAGACCGCGCCGAGCTCTACCGGATACTGGCCCGCGAGCTGCGCTCCGATGACGAACGCAAGCGCTTCCTGGCGACGGCGCCCCGCGATGCGAGAAAAGACGGCGCCTGCACCGTTGCTGCTCAGCCGTCGAATCCGGTGCCGGAACTCACCAACGATCACATAGCGCCCGCGACGCTCGAGCGCGCGGCGAAGATTCTGACGCGCTACATCGGTCCGATCGCCGTGGTGATCGTCAAGAAGACGGCGGTGAGTGCATCCGGCGAAACGGATCTCTATGCGCGCCTGGCCGAGCGGATCGCCGACTCTCGCGAGCGCGCCCGATGTGTCGCGGAGCTGACGCGCCCATTTTGACCCGCTCGAACGGGCTGAAAATCCGCGTGTCGGGGATTCAATTCCCTCGTGTCACAGCGCAGCGGCCTGAGCACTCGTGCCCGCGCGGCTGAACTCGAAGTGCAACAGCCACGCTCGTGCAGCCTCGTCCACGGCCTCCGCGAACTTCCATTTTTTTGCGGCATCCATTGCGGCGCGGGCGAAATACCTGCTTGAGCCGCGATTCTCCAAGGTTGCCGCAGCGACGTTGCCCGAGCGATCGACCATCACGCGAACCGCAATCTTGATGACCCCGCGGATCGACTCGCGCGCACTGCGCGATATGTCGGGAATCTCTTGATGAAGCACCGTGGGTAGCGAGGCGGCGATACTCGCGTTCCCGGTCTCCACGGGGGCCGGCGGCGAAACAGCCGGTGGCGATTCGGGAGTTATCGAAGCAGCTTGCTGGACATCGGCGTGGGTATGAAACCGGCGAAACCCGGTCCAAGCCGCCCACAGCGTGATGATGCCCGCCGTGATCACGGCGACGAGCAGCCGCACCTTGGGCGAATACTGTGTGGATACAGTCTGGACCGAGGGCTCGTTCGTTACCGGCGGCGCGGCGGATGGGGGCGTCGCCGGTGGCGCCGGTTTGATTTGTGCTACGAGGTCAGCGACCGCGGGACGCTGGCCAGGGTCGCGATTTAAGCATCGTTCTACCGTATCAACGAATTCCGGCGCAAGATTTGCGGGCAGGGAGACGCTTTCGGTGCGCTCTCGGGACCACGCCGGCGGAGTCTGTGTCAGGGCCTCGACCAGCGTGATGCCGAGTGCCCAAATGTCGCCTGCCGTGGATCCCCTCCCGTCCTTGGCTTCTGGAGGGTCGTACAACGAAAGCGGGGCTGTGTTTGCAATGCGTTCGCCGGCGGGTCGGATCGTGTCGCTCGCCAGCTTCAATTGATCATCGACGACCAGAAAGTTTGGCGGCTTGAGCCCGCCCTGCACCAAATTCTTGCCGTGGAGATACGCCAACACATCCAGGGTTGCAGGCAGCAGGTCCCGCACCTCGTCGGGAATCAGGGGCCGGCCGGGAAGAACTTGAGCGAGGTTCTGCTCCGCATGATCCATCACGACGAACAGATAGTTGTGCCCCCCGAGTTGGCAACGGCCCGCGTCGAGAAGGCGGATCAAGTGAGGATGCGACAGCGTGGCGACCGTCCTCCAGTGCTCGAGTTGCGCCTCCGTCAGCGCCCGGTTGGCCGGCAGGATCTTGATTGCGGCTTGGGTAGGGTTTTGCCCCTCGCACTCAGTGAGGAATACCACGCTGTGGTTTGATCGGCCGAGAAAGC
>JBEKVP010000505.1:0-2529 GCA_049513935.1 Steroidobacteraceae bacterium | reverse complement strand
GCCGGCAATCGCCTGAGTCGAGCAACGTTTAGCTCGTTGCATGGAGTCTTTTCCACCCACAAGGACGGAGTGCGATCGGCAAAAGCAACGTCCCGGAAGGCGGCCGCCAGCGCGAGGAGTGAGGTCAAGGGCGCTGGCACGGCTGGCTCGTTCGCAAGTGCGGCTTGCCAAGCGAATAGGCGTCGGCAGAACATGACACTCGGGTTGCCGCTTGCGCTCGTGTGTCCCAGACGGAAGTGCGGCGGCGTGTTAGGGTCGATAAAGCGCGCAATCCATTCGGCAGCGTATCGATCGAGATCGCGCCGATGCGGATTGGGTCGCGCAACATGACTGAACGAGGTAAAATAGCTCGCTTCGTTAGGTAGCACCAGCAGGTCGGGATGACCATCGAGCAGCCGCTGCATGAGCGTGGTCCCGCTGCGATGGCAACCACAGATAAAAACGGGCGAGCCCAGCCACGGATTGCCGTAAAAATCGGGGGGGCCGGCATCTTCCCCGTAGGTGTCGCGTGCTTCGCGAACGGCTGCTGCCGCATACCCGTAGATTTCGGCCAGCAGGCGTACGCGGTTGTGCTGCGGCTGCTCTGGTAGCAGATTGGCGATCCGCTCCTCCGCCGCCACCCATCGGCCCAGATACGATGGTGCTGCCAGGCCTGCGTCGGCTTGCCCTTTAAGAACCGGCTCCATTGACAAGCGTATGCATCCCCCTGTCGCGGAAACGCTGGATTCCGAAAAGCACATCAAGCCAGCTGAGGCGATATGATCATACCCGAGCCCTGGCCGGGAAGGAGCGCAATGATCGAGCGCGCTGGTGACAATGGGAATCGACGCGGTCGCTCCGTGACGGGCGCACCAGCACCATCAATATCGGTCCGGGATCGTCAGCCGGGGAAGTCTCCTTACCGCTCAACGGGTCCGTTCATGGCCTTGGCCAGAACGCGACCAATTTGGAACAATGACCTCCGCTGCCAGGTCCAATGGACCAAGCCGAAGATCGCGAAGGAGCGCCGGGAGAAAGACTCGTGAGGGATCTTTCGAGTTACGCATTTTCGCCGTTGCGCGACGGCGACGTGACGCTGTATCGGGGTTCCGGCCAGGGACTGCTGCCGATTCTGCTGGTCGCAGCAGAGGGTAGCTCGCTCGCGTGCCTCAAGCGGCTCGAACATGAATACACGCTCACCGCCGAGCTGGATGCCGCCTGGGCGACGCTTCCTATTCAACTTTCCCGCCACCGCAACCGCTCGGCGCTGGTGCTCGAAGACCCCGGTGGCGATCCCCTCCATCGACTCCTCGGCCAGCCACTAGGAATAACTCAGTTTCTGCGCATCGGGATCTCTCTCGCGCCGGCGCCGAGCGGGGCTTGCTTATTCTTTTCACGGACAACGAGCCCTGGATCGCGGCGGAGGCAAGGACTCGCCGCGGCAACATCGAGGTGACGCTGCGAAACTCCGCGCTGACTTCGATCGAACTTAGCGAGTCCGTGCTCCGCACGGCGATGCGCACGCAGGACAGCGTGATCCTGGACGATGCCTCGGCTCAAATGCCATTCTCTGTGGACGAGTACGTCCGTGAGAAGCACGCCCGCTCCGTGCTCTGCCTTCCCTTGGTCAAACAAGGCAAGCTCGTCGGCGCACTGTATCTTGAGAATAATCTGGCGCCGCGCGTGTTCACGTCGGCCAAGCTTACCGTACTCAAGCTGCTTGCCTCGCAGGCGGCTATTTCGTTGGAGAATGTCCAACTCTATGACGAATTGCGACGCAGTGAGGCTTATTTGAGCGAGGCCCAGAGACTCAGCCATACGGGCACTTTTGGTTGGAGGCCGTCCAGCGGGAAAATATACTGGACGGAGGAGACTTACCGCATCTTTGAGTTCGACCGGGCGAGCACCCCGACCTTGGAGCTACTGCAACTGCGGGTCCACCCGGACGATGCGGACGCGTTCCGGCAGGTCACGGAGCGCGCATCGAACGACGGGCAAGATTTTGCTCACGCGTATCGATTGCGGATGCCGGATGAAAAGGTCAAGTATGTCAACGTTGTGGCCCGGGCCTTTCGAGATGAGGCAGGCGACGTCGAGTTCGTCGGCGCGGTGATGGATGTTACGGCGATCCGACTGGCGGAGCGTGACCTGCACAAAGCCCAGACTGACCTTGCGCACGTGATGCGCGTCAGCAGCCTGGGCGAGCTGACCGCCTCTATCGCTCACGAGGTCAATCAGCCGCTTGGCGCCATCCTCTTCAACGCCGAGGCATGCTTAGGCTGGCTCGATCGGGCACAGCCCAATCTCGCGGAAGCGCACGTGTCCCTCGAGAGAATCATTCGGGACGGCAGCCGGGCGGGTGAGGTCATTCGAGGCGTTCGCCGGCTCGCAAACAAAGCCGACACGAAAATGGCGCCGCTTAATCTGAATGAGGTCCTGAGCGAGGCGCTGACCTTGGTGCAACATGATCTCTTGAGCTCCCGAGTGGCGCTGCGCATCGAACAGGCGAGCGCGCTCCCCGTCATTCTCGCCGATAAGGTTCAGCTGCAG
>JBEKVP010000504.1:0-2535 GCA_049513935.1 Steroidobacteraceae bacterium | reverse complement strand
CCGCCGGTCACGCAGAGGTTAATGGGCTCGAAGCTCATCGAGCATCATCCTCAAATTGTGCCGCCAATGCAGTGCAGGCGTCGCCACTCGCGCACGCGTTGCCGACGTGTCGAGCACGCTGAACGCCGGGCGCCGCGCACGGGTCGGATACTCGGCGGTCGCGATGGGCACGATCGACGCCGCCCTGGGCAAAAGGCCCCGCTCGAGCGCCTCGTCCTGAATCGCGACCGCGAAGTCGTACCAGCTCGCCACGCCGAGGTCCGTCCAGTGATAGATGCCGCCGGGCGCGCCACCCTCGACGAGATCCCAGACGGCGCACGCAAGCCCCCGGGCCCAGGTGGGTGTGCCGATCTGATCGCCGACCACCCTCACTTGTTCCCGTTCGCGCATGAGCTTGAGCATGGTGAGCGCGAAATTGCGCCCGACGGAGGCGTAGACCCAGGCGGTGCGCAGCACGATCGCTTCGCAGCCGGCTGCGAGCGCCCGGAGCTCGCCCGCCCGCTTGCCCATGCCGTAGGCACTCAAGGGTCGCGGCGCATCGTCGGGCCGGTAGGCGCGGTTCGAGGTGCCGTCGAACACGAAATCCGTCGACAAGTGCACGAGCCGGCTCGAGCCGGCCGCCGCGGCCTGTGCCAGAGTACCGACCGCGACATCGTTGATTGCGGCCGCCTTCGCGGGCTCGTCCTCCGCGAGATCGACCGCGGTGTAGGCAGCGGCATTCAAGATCCAATCGGGCTTCTCGCGCGCCGTCTCACGCTGAACCGCGGCGGCGTCGGCGATATCGAGCTCAGCGCGCGTCCTCGCGATCACCTCGTGGCCGGACGGCGCGGCCCGGCGAAGGGCCTGCCCGAGCTGGCCGCCGGCACCGAGCACGAGCACCCTCATGCGAATTTCTCGACGTCGGCAAAGCTCTGCCCGCGCGCGTCCTTCGCCGACAGGAGCGGCGCCTCGCCGGCAGGCAGCGGCCACTCGATGCCGAGCGTGGGATCGTTCCAGGCGAGCGTGCGCTCGTCCGCCGGAATGTAGAAGTCCGTGCACTTGTAAAGAAAATCGGCCATTGGGGAGGTCACCAGGATGCCGTGCGCGAGCCCGGGGGGCACCCACAGCATACGGTAGCTCTCGGCCGACAACTCGATCCCCCACGACGCGCCGAAGCTCGGCGAGCTGCGCCGCAAATCGACCACCACGTCGTAAACACTGCCCGCGGAGACGCGCACGAGCTTGCCCTGGGGGTGCGCCACCTGCATGTGCAGGCCGCGCAGCGTCCACTGCTTCGAGCGTGAGTGATTGTCCTGCACGAACTCCGCATCGATGCCGGCGGCGGCGAATTTCGCCGACTGCCAAGTCTCCATGAAGAATCCGCGCGCGTCGCCGAACACCTGCGGTTCGATGACCCACACGCCCTCGATCGGAGCTTTGACGAAGTTCATCTCGAGGATAATCGGGTCACGGTTGGCCGCGCTCGTTCACGATTCGTTTCAGATATTCGCCGTAGCCGCTCTTCTCGAGCGGCGCCGCGAGCTTCAAGAGCTGATCCGCGCCGATGAATCCGTTGCGCCAGGCGATCTCCTCAACGCAAGCCACCTTGAGCCCCTGGCGCTCCTCGATGATGCGCACGAACACGCCGGCATCGAGCAGCGAATTGTGCGTGCCGGTATCGAGCCAGGCCGTGCCGCGTCCCAGGCGCTCGACGTGCAGCGCGCCTTGCGCGAGGTAGGCGCGGTTGAGGTCGGTGATCTCCAGCTCCCCGCGTGCGGAAGGTTTCAATGATTTCGCGAGCGTGGTGGCGCGCGAATCGTAGAAGTAGATGCCGGTGACCGCATAGTTGGACGGCGGCCGATTGGGTTTCTCGAGCAAGTCCTTCACCTCGCCGCGGGCGTCGAACTCGACCACGCCGTAGCGCTCGGGATCTTGCACGTAGTAGCCGAACACCGTCGCCCCCTCAGTGCGCGCGGACGCCGATCGCAACAGCGCAGAGAGGTTGGCTCCGTAGAAGATGTTGTCGCCCAGAATGAGGGCCGACGGCGCTCTGGCGAGGAACCCTTCGGCAATGATGAGTGCCTGCGCGATCCCGTTCGGTTGCGCCTGCACCGCATACTCGAACCTTACGCCCCACTGCTCCCCGTCGCCGAGCAGGCCGCGGAACGGCTCCTGGTCCCGCGGCGTGGTGATGATGAGGAACTCGCGGATGCCCGCGGACATCAAGGTGGCGAGCGGGTAGTAGATCATGGGTTTGTCGTACACCGGCAAGAGCTGCTTGCTCTGCGACAGCGTGATCGGATGCAGGCGCGTAGCGGCGCCTCCGGCCAGAATGATCCCTTTGCGGCGTACTTTTGACAAAATATCGAGACCTATGCTTGGACGGGCGGGATTATAGTGGATTGCACGCAACGAGGCCGCCGGTGACGAGCACGCTCACAAGGTCCGCCACACCGTCTTGCCGTCCGACGCCTTGTCGAGCAGCGCGAGCAGACGCTCGTGCGCCGCGAGTTCCTCCTCGCCCGCTTCGATCACCGCGATCTTGACGGCGGCAAG
>JBEKVP010000503.1:0-2551 GCA_049513935.1 Steroidobacteraceae bacterium | reverse complement strand
GCCCACCGAGCCCGTCGCGCTGCTCCGCGGCTATGCAGTGGATCTGAACGAAGCGCGCGTCATCACGGTGAACTCGGTGCCGTTCGTGATCACGCCGGCGCCGTTTGCGCTCGAGGTGTGCGGACTGCCGATCTGCCTGGGCGTCGACGAGATTTTCAACTACACCTCGCTTTCCTCAGTGCCCATTCCGCCCACCCCGGCCGGCTACAACGATGTGACCGGGTTGGGCGTGCCCTGGGTGCCCAAGCTCATCAACGAGGAATAACAGCAAGAAGAACTAGAGAGCCTTACGACCTCGAAGGGCGTCCCACGCGAAGGTGCGGGACGCCCTTCTTTCATGGCGCGGCACCAGAAAGGGCGCGGCGCGGCCCCAAACGAGGCGCGCGGGAGATGCCGCACTAGGAGAGTGCCCACCGCTCGGATAGAATGCGCGGCCGCGATGGGCCGACTGCGAGCTTGGGCCCCCGTCGCGGACCTAAGCCTTCAGATCGCTCGTCCCGACCCCCGAAATCCATGCTGTCCACTTCCAATGTCGCCGTGCAGTTCGGCGCGAAGCCGTTGTTCGAACAAGTCACGGTCAAATTCTCCGACGGCAATCGCTACGGGTTGATCGGTGCGAACGGCTGCGGCAAATCCACGCTCATGAAAATCCTCGGCGGCGATCTCGAGGCGAGCGCCGGCGATGTGGTCCTGCAGTCGGGCCTGCGCATGGGCAAGCTCAACCAGAATCAGTTCGGCTACGAGGACCAGCGGGTGCTCGACGTCGTGATGCAAGGACATGCCGAGCTCTGGAAGGCGATGTCCGAGCGCGACCGCATTTACGCCGATCCGAAATCGACCGACGCGGACTACATGCGCGCCGCCGAGCTCGAGGCCGTGTTCGCAGAATACGGCGGCTACGATGCCGAAGCGCGCGCCGGCAGCATCCTCACCGACGCGGGTATTCACGAATCGCGCCACAACGGCCCGATGCGCGAGGTGCCTCCGGGGTTGAAGCTGCGGGTGCTGCTCGCGCAGGCGCTGTTCTCGAGGCCGGACGTGCTGCTGCTCGATGAGCCCACCAACAACCTCGACATCCATTCGATCCGCTGGCTCGAGGGCGCGCTCAACAGCTACGACGCGACCATGATCATCGTGAGCCACGACCGGCATTTCTTGAATCAGGTGTGTACGCACATCGCCGATCTCGATTATCAGCATCTCAAGATCTACCCCGGCACCTACGATGACTTCATGCTCGCCTCGGTGCAGGCGCGGGCACGAGTCGAGGCCTCGAACGCCAAGGCGCGCGAGAAGATCTCGGACCTCGAGGAATTCGTGCGGCGTTTCTCGGCGAATGCGTCCAAGGCGCGGCAGGCGACCTCGCGCAAGCGGCAGCTCGAGAAGATCAAGATCGAGGAAGTCAGGCCCTCCTCGCGTCAGAATCCCTACATCCGCTTCGAGCAGGCGAAGAAGCTCTACCGCTCGGCGGTGACGGTCGATGCGCTCTCCTTCAGCTATCCCGGCACGCACGAGCGAGTGCTCGACAAGGTGAGCTTTCACATCGAGGCGGGCGAGCGCGTGGCCATCATCGGCCCGAACGGCGCGGGCAAGACCACGCTCATGCGCTGTCTCGCGGGCGAGCTGGCACCCTCTTCGGGGCGCATCGTGTGGGTCGAGAACGCCAAAGCCGGATACATGCCGCAGGACCCGCAAGCGGAATTCGTGCCGGCCTGCGATCTGTTCAGCTGGATGTCTCAGTACACGGGCAAGGCGGACGATGATCAGCTGGTGCGCGCAACGCTCGGGCGGCTCCTTTTCTCGGGGGAGGAGACCAAGAAATCCGTGAGCGTCCTCTCCGGCGGGGAGAAGGGGCGCATGATCTACGGCAAACTGATGCTGATGCGGCCCAATGTCCTGTTGATGGACGAGCCCACCAATCACATGGACATGGAAACCATCGAGTCGCTGCAGATCGGGCTCGAGCACTTCGCCGGCACGATCGTCTTTGTCTCGCACGACCGCGAATTCGTGTCGGGCCTCGCGACGCGCATCATCGAGCTCAAGCCCGGTGCCGGCATCGTCGACTTCAGGGGCAGCTACGACGAATACCTGAAGGCGCAGGGCGTCGAGCCCTAACGCGGCGGCGGCGGCGCCCTCGAGCCCGAGGCGTCGCGCGCAAGGCCCGAAGGGTCACGGCAGCGCGGCGAGCAGCGCTTTCACCAAGGTCTGCGGCCGGTAGTGGAGGCGCGCGGGCGTGAGCCCTAAGCGCACGATCACGAGCTCGCGCGAGGCAATGATCGCGATGAATTGACCGTCGTGTCCCTCCATCCAGAAGGTGTCCGGCGGGATGCCGAACGCGGCATCAGGGTTCTGTCCGGGCGTCTCGGCATCCGATCCCCACAGCCACACCAGTCCCTGACCGTACTGACCGCGCGAAGCGGCGACGGGCGTTGCCATGAGGGCGACGTATCCGGGCGGCAGCAAAGCTCGACCATGCCAGACCCCTTGCTGCAGCAAGAACTGACCGTAGCGCGCCCAGTCGCGGGGTGTCGCATATACATAAGAGGAG
>JBEKVP010000502.1:0-2554 GCA_049513935.1 Steroidobacteraceae bacterium | reverse complement strand
ATCAGGTGATCCGGAGGCGATGTTTGCCCTGCCGTCCGCCACGCCGATGAAGTTCTCGAGCACCGAGGACATCTGCTCGCGGGATATTTCCTTGAGCTCGGCCATTGCGACGCCGAGCTTCTGCACATCGCGCGCGTCGAGCTGCTTGAGCACGTTGGCCGCTTCCTGCTCGCCGAGGCTCATGAGCAAGATCGCGGCGCGTTGCGTACCTGCGAGATCTCCCGGCTTGCTAGCCATCGGCGGCGACCCAATCCTTCACGACTTGTGCGGCTCGTTTCGGATCCTGCCCGACCAAGGTTCGCGCCGCCGCGATCTGCTGCTCAAAACTGGGCTGCAACTTGATCGGTGTGCCGCCTTGCTTCGAGAGGCTTACCTTGTCCGCCGCGACGTCCTCCATGGTGGCTGAGGTCGACCGCGGTGATTTGGTGAGCGATTTCATGAGCGGGCGCAGGATGAGAAACGCCACGAGCAGTACCAGCCCCGCGCCGACGACCTGCTTGCCGAGCTGTGCGACCCAGGGAGCCTGCCAGATCGGCAATGCCTCGACCGGCCCCGGCGGTGGGTTCGATTTGAAGGTCTGGTTGAGGACGTTGAGCTGATCGCCGCGATCGTCCTTGAGGCCGATGGCCTCGCGCACCAGCTGCGTGAAGCGCTTGATGTCTTCCTCGGTCATCGGGCTCGTGGTGGGCTTGCCGTCAGCGTCGGTCTTCTGCCAGTCGTCGAGCACCACCCCCACGCTCAGGCGCTTCAGGTTGCCGGTCGGCTGCTTGATGTAGGCGAGCGTGCGGTCGAGTTCGAAATTGCGCGTGCTCTTTTGCGCGCTCGAGGAAGGCCCGCCGGCGGCGGCGGCCGTCTGTCCCGGGGGAGAGCCGGGCGTGGGCGTTGCGCCCGCCACCACCGGAGCGCCCGCCGTGCCTGGCGGCTGATTGCTGAGCGCCCCGGGAATTCCTTCGGCCCCGTCCGCCCCCTTGCGCGTCTCGTTGCTGGTCTGCTCGCTGCGCACCGCGGTCTTCTGCGGGTCGTAGTTCTCGCGCGTCTCCTCGGAAACCGTGAAATCGACGTCGGCGGTCACCGTGGCGCGCACGCGTCCCGCGCCGACCAGGGGCTCCAGCAGCTCGATGATGCGCCGCTGATAGCCCTCCTCCAGCTTGCGCGTGTATTCGAGCTGCCGGGTGCTGACCGCCGCCTCGGAGCTCTCGTCCGGCGAATTGAGGAGCGAGCCGGCCTGATCGACCAGCGTCACGTCGTTCGCGGAGAGCTCCGGAACGCTGGATGCCACGAGGTGCACGATCGCGGCGACCTGGCCGGGCTCGAGACGGCGCCCGGGGTAGAGCTGCAGCATCACCGAGGCGGTGGCCTTGTGGGAATCCTGCAGGAAGACCGACGGCTTGGGGAGCGCCAGATGTACGCGTGCGCCCTGTACGCCCTGCACCTTGACGATCGTGCGCGCAAGCTCGGTCTCGAGCACCGACTGATAGCGCGCCGATTCCATCATCGAGCTCGAGCCCAGGGCCGATTCTTTCTGAATCATCTCGATGCCCATCGAGTCGCTCTGCGGCAGGCCTTGGCCGGCCAACCGGATGCGCGCCTCTTGCACCTTGGACTCGGGAACCGACACCGCGCCGGAGGGATTCAGCTTGTACTCGATCCCCGCGGCGGTGAGCGCATCCATCACCTGTCCGCTCTCGCGCTCGGAGAGCTGGCCGTAGAGCACGGTGTAGTTCTGCCCCTGTGACCACAGCACCAGCCAAACGGCGGCCGCGACGGCGGCGGCGACGCCGGCCAGGAGGCCCACTTGTCTCAACGCGGGCACAGTCTCGAGCAGGCCTCGCGGGGATGCGGGAACGATGTCAGCCATGGATCAAACCTCTATAGTGCCGGTCACACCGACATGTTCATGACCTGGGTATAGGCATCGAGCAGCTTGTTTCTGACCTGCGTCATGGCGCGAAACGCCAAGTCCGCCTTCTGCACCTCGATCATGACCTTGCTGAGGTCGACGCTCTTGTCGCCGCTCTCATAGGCCTGCGCGAGCGTGCTCGCCTGGTTCTGCATGGCCGCGATGTGGTCCACCGAGCTCTTCATCAGAGAAGCGAAATCCACGCCGGGCGCCGCGCCGGCGGTCGCAGTATCGGCCGGGCCGCCCGCCGCGCGCGTCTGTAGTGCGCGCATCTCGGCCAGCACTTGTTGTATCTGCATGCTGCTCATAGTTCAGGCCGCCGCGAAAGATGGTTCGTGCAGGCTCGGAACGGCGACTCCCGCGGCTTTGAACTGCTGCAGCTTGTGGCGCAGCGTGCGCGGGCTGATGCCCAGCCGCTCCGCGGCGAGCTTGCGGCTGCCCCCGGTGATCCTGAGCGTCGCAAGGATCAGTTCACGCTCGCGCGCCTTGAGGTCGCGGTCGAGGCCGGGCTCCGCTGCGCTCGGCGTTGCGAGGCCCGGCGTTGCGAGGCCCGGCGTAACGACGGCGGGCGCGGCCGCAGCCCGCTCGGCGCCGGCGGCCACCGCCGTCGCTTGCAGATCGAGATCCGCGGCATCGATCTGGCCTCCGCTGGCA
>JBEKVP010000501.1:0-2565 GCA_049513935.1 Steroidobacteraceae bacterium | reverse complement strand
CGAAACGGCCGCGTGCGCGATCGAGCAGTGAGGGATTTTCGGCGTTGCGCCAGCCCGTTGCAGGCGTGGGGCGCGCCGGATTCGCGAGCAGGGGTTCGATGTCGAGATGATGCTGTTGTGCTTCGCGCCAGTTTTGCTCGGTGGCCTGGAGGTCGGTATCCCAGGCGACGACGGTGGCGCCACGCTCGGCTGCGATGCGTGAATAGACGCCGCTGTTTGCGCCCAGGTCGAGCACATGCCGGGGCCGTGCGGCCATCAGTGCATCGTGGACGAACTGTCGCTTGAGGTGTTGATCTTTTGTGCTGTAGTGATCGGCAGAGTTCGCGTAGCCGCTCCAGCGCGAGGTACGACGGCCGGAAATCATTGCGCGCTCCAGGAGACGCAGATGCCGGCGAAGTGCGCCGAGATTGCGGCGGACGACGGCGATCGCGACTTCGGGGCTCTGCTTGACGGTGGTTTTCTGCGCGCTTTTGGCGCCGCTGGTCTCAAGCATCAACGGGAGCGTGACGAGGGAACGGAAGGGCTCGCGCCAGCGTTGCCAGGCGCTGAGGTAAGGGGCGAGATCGGCGGGCTCGTAGCCATCGCGGCGTTGCATCGAGGCTGCGAGCGGCCAACCCAGATATAGATACGCGGCGAGGGGGAGCAGGAAGGTTCGCACAAACTGCGCGTAGGCGAGCCAGAGCGGACTCGAGGGATCGCGGTCCTCGATAGAGAGGACGTCGACGAAAACGGGGCTCGTTCCGCGGAGCAGGATATTGAGGGGGGTGGCGTCTTTGAGGATCAGACCCTGGCCAAGGAGAACTTCGCAGAGGTCGAGGGTGAGATCGGCGGCGGCAATCCAGGCGCTCGGGGACCACTCCCACGGATAAGAGGGGAAGAAGACGCGCGGATGCTCGAGGGTGAGTACGCCGTCGTGTTCGGCAATGAAGCGGGTGTCGACGAGGCGTCCCTGGGCGACCCACTGTTGAGCCGTTGGTGACCTCAGGAATCGCAGCGCAGCTTCAGCGTGCTCGGGATAGACCTCGCGCAGAACGCGGTCGCCGACCATGCGGACGGAGCCCGCGGGATCGCGAAAGGTCTCGAGCGTGAGCTTGGCTATCGCCATGACTCACTCGCTTTCGGGGTGAGCGCTCGTTTCTGTTTCAATTTTCTCGTCGGTCGAGTTCAAGCGGAAGAGGCGGCGGATTTTCGTGCGCAGGATGAATAACCCTCCGGCCAGCATCGATCCACCCACCTGTACGGCGAGGAGACCCGAGCCCGGGTCCACATAACCGTATGCGGGTTTGGTTAATGCCACGAGCAGTATCAGCAATTCGAGCGATGCGAATGCCACGAGGGCGGTGCGTCGAACAATATGCACAGAAACCTCTGCCTCCCTTGTCACAAAGCTGCCGTATCTTTCACTAGACGGCGTGTGGCCCAAAAAGTTGCGGGCTCGGCCCAGGATCCGCGCAAGCACCCAGCGATAGCAAGATGATACCAAACTGGTAAACATGTCACCCTCCCACCGTCGTGTCATATGGTGGAGGCGCCGGAAGCGTTGCGGCGAGGCAACCGGCGGCGGGAATCAGGGCCGGCGATTTCGCGAGCCGCCATCGAGCCGCTACAATCAGCCTGGTACTTCATAAAACGATATGACTACACATCTGGAATCCAGTCTCGTTGCAAATTTGCAGAAAGCCGCACAGCAGGCGGGCCTCGTCGTCCTTTCAGTAGATGCGGGCACCGACTTCAAGGGCCATCCCACGACGCGCTTTCGCCTTGCCGACACTGCCGAGGCGCCGGCGGAGCGTGCGCTGCAACTCGAGCTGAGTGAGGCCTTCGACTTCAACAAGCCGGAGCTGCTGCCGGAAATGACGAGCTATCTGCGGGAGTCGGCGAAGCGTCTTCGGAATCCGCGGCCCGACGCGGATGTGACGCTCGCTGGTTTGCCGGTGAGTTTCAGCCATTTCGGCTGGCCGTTTCATCAGTCCACATCGGGCGCGGACAGTTTCATCGTCCACGGGACGGTACATCTGGAGGATGGCGCGCAATCGCCGCTGCATGCGCTGGTGTCGGCGAGCATGACGGTCACGTTCGCCGAGATTGTTCCTGCACCGGAGCAGCCCTATGCGGAGACGTTTATCTACAACGCGGTGCGCAAGACGCTCGATCGCGGCCAGATGGAATTGGTCAAGAGCGGCAACCGCCAGCCGGTGCCGGTAACGACGCGCTATTACAGCCGGTGGCAGAAGAAATTTTTCTTCACCGACACGGATGATCAGAGCCGCATGGATTTTCTGGCGCTGAAGATTTACTGGCTGTCAGGCGTGTTGGGCGGGAACAAGCCGGTATGGATTGCCGATCCGCGCGATGCACAGTATCTGAATACGACGGCGGCGGAGCTTTCTCGCATGGCGGCGGAGCTGTCGGGCACGGGATTGCTCAAGCTCGACGGAGAATATGCTTCGGCTACGCCCGCGTTGCTGGGACGCGCCGAAGAGTACCACGCGAAGATGCAGGCTGCGCTCGAGGTGACACGGCCGACGTTCAACGAGGAAATGCGGGCCGGGCACACGAATATGT
>JBEKVP010000500.1:0-2568 GCA_049513935.1 Steroidobacteraceae bacterium | reverse complement strand
ACGCGCATCGAGAAGCTGCGCCGGCGAGCGTCCTTGAGGGTCGCTAAAGAAGCTGATCTGTACCGCGTGTAACCCCGCGCGTGATCCGAGCGTCATAGGCTCATTGCCCGGGGATCCCAAAGACGAATGAGCTTTCGCGACGCGCGCAGCTCAAAGGGATGGTCGTATTGCTGATATCGATAGCGCCAAGCGGCGAGCACGCGCAGAGCGGACTTAGCCCACGCCGAGGCGCGGATATCCATGACGGTCGGATAGCGGCATCCGAGAACGGTCGTGAAGTCGACGATCCGGCGACGCAGCCGCGCGCTGAGCCAGGGCGCGTCCTGGTGACACCAGTAGTCGACCCATTTTGACTCGGCCCAGCCGTCGGCCGTCGTCGGGAACACCACAGGATTGCCCTCGCAGTCCCGAAGCTCGCTCGCCATGCGCGCGGAGGCCGAATTCTTGTCATCCCAGCGCCGAGGGTACGGGGTGTAGATGTAGATCATCACTTCCGTGGCGGGATGCACGCGCTTGATCATGCGGATGAAATCGAACGTCTTCTCCGTCTCGCCCTCCGGATCGCGCGGCGGAGCGAGCATGAAGGAGAGCTCCGGAATCACGCCATGGCGGCGGCATGTCTCGACCGCCGCCAGCGTCTGATCCGAGCTCGTGCCCTTGCGGACGTCGTGCAGCAGCCAGTCGCTCGGCGATTCCGCGCCGATGTACGCCATGCGCAGTCCGCTTTTACGGACGAGCGACCAGGACTGCTCCGACAGATTGACGAGCGCGTCGGAGCGCGCATAGCACCACCACGGCATGCGGAACTTCGCGAGAACCTCGAGCAGCGGCACCATGTCGACTTCGCGGTCGAAGAAGTTGTGGTCGTAGAACTGGATGGCGTCGACGCCGAATCGATCGCGCATGAACTCAAGATCCTGCTCGAGCCGCTCCGCGGGCGGCAACGCGGTCTTGCCTCGAAACATGGTGGCGACGCCGCAGAAGGTGCAGCGGAAACGGCACCCCAAGGCGGCCTGATAGCCCATCGTGCGCCGCCCGAGGTAGGTGTGGATGAGATATTGCTGTGGGTGCTCGAGCCTCTGGTAGGGGAGCGCGCGCGCGAAGCTCGCTGCGGAAAATTTTCGCTCCGGGTTGTGCACGACCGCGCCGTCCGAGCGCCGCGTAAGCCCTGCGACCGATGCCATGTCCCGGCCGCCGGCGAGCGCGTCCAGCAGCTCGACGAACGTCTCCTCGCCCTGCCCTCGCACCGCATAGTCGACGTAGGGAGCGTTCACGGACGCGGCCGGGCAGACGGTCGGAAAGCCCCCGCCCCACACGATGGGGAGCGCCGGATAACGCTCGCGGATCGCTCTCGATACGGCGATCGCCGAGAGCAGTTGCGGCCCTCCCATGACCGAGACGCCGACCGCGGCGACGCCGGCTGCGCTTGCGGCGCGCACCGTGGTCGCGACGAAGTCGCGGTCGACGTTGCCGTCGACGATCACCGGCGTGTACTTGCCCTCGAGCGCCGCGCCGAGATTCAGCACCGCCAGCGGAAATCGCGCATGGCGCGCCGACGTGATGGTGGGATTCACGAGCACGACTCGAGGCGCAAGGGTCATGCGAGACTCCCGGCCGCGGGCACCAGGCGAGCCGCGGGCACCAGGCGGAACAAGGTCAAGCGCTCATTGAGGAAGAGGCGCTCGGCGTGCACCGCGATCTCGAACCCCTGGTTGTGAAATTCGCGCAGAAACGCCGCGCCGTCGCCGAAGGTCGACAGCAGCACAAGCGCCGCGCCGCCGGGCTTCAGATGCGCGGCGAGACCGGCCGCGAAACGCTCCGCCGCATCGCTCGAGCGCCATGCCTGATCGCGATGGTCGCGCGGCGCTTCGCGCAGGAACGGAGGGTTGAACAGCACCAGATCGAAGCGCTCCCCGTGCACCGGTGCGAACAGGTCGCCGTGCCGCACGTCGATCTTGTCATCGAGATCATTGAGCAGCGTGTTGATGACGGCACAGCGCACCGCCGCAGGATTGATATCGACTGCGACCACCCGCCGCGCGTAGCGCGCCGCAAACACCGCGCACACGCCGGATCCCGTGCCCATGTCGAGCACCTCCGCATCGCGGTGCACGAGCCTCGAATCGATCTGCGCGGCGAAGAATTCCCCAGTGCGCGGCACCTTGGGGTTGAAGACGCTCGGGGTGACCAGAAACGGCACACCGTGGACGCGCTCGAGCCGGAAATCATCGCGATCCTTGCCCGCGAGCCGGTTGCCCATGGCCATGGCCTTACCCAGCAGCCGCGCGATCAGCGGCAGCCGTGCGACCCGCCCTGCCTCGTCGGCGATCATGACAGCTTCTGCGCCGACACCAGCCAGCGCGTGAACAGCATCTCGACCGGCCAGCGGTACTCGTTCCGGTCGCAGCGATAGCGCGCGAGCCGCTGCAGCAGCCGCTTACCGCGCGACACCGGTTTCCAGGCAAGCTCCTGGAAGAACTTGAACCGCTCGATGAGCTCGAACTTCTCGGCCGACACCCACGGACCCGGGTCGCCGGCGACGAAGTCGAACTGGGACCACGCCTCGAG
>JBEKVP010000499.1:0-2576 GCA_049513935.1 Steroidobacteraceae bacterium | reverse complement strand
TGGCTCCTGACGCTACTCGGCACGTTGCCGACGAGAGTGAATATGGCATCGAGTCCCGAGCACACCTGTAGGAAACGCGGCCAAAGCGCTGTCAGAAGTCTTTGGCGCCGAGATTGCGCTTCACGATCTCATCCGCCCGCGCGTTCGCCTTGGCCAGGTCGCGGTCATAGACCGCGGTGTCGCCCACGGGTCGATCCGCGGACTTGCCCGGGAGCACGGGTCCGTCTCGATTGGTCGTGTCGACTGTCACCGTCGCCGACAACCCGACCCGCAGCGGCGCTTTCTCGAGGTCTGCGCCATCGATCTCGATTCGCACCGGGACGCGCTGCACGACCTTGATCCAGTTTCCCGAAGCGTTTTGCGCCGGCAGCAACGCGAAGGCCGCCCCGGTGCCCGCCGACATGCCGACGACGCGGCCGTGAAAGAGGAACCTCCCGCCGTACAGATCGCTCCTCACCTCGGCCGCTTGACCGATGCGCAGGTTGCGCAGCTGCCCCTCCTTGAAATTCGCATCGATCCAGAGCGCGTCCAGCGGGATCACGGTCATGAGCGCCTGACCGGCCTGAATGTGCTCTCCGAGCTGCACGCTGCGTTCGGCGACGCAGCCCGTAACCGGTGCGAGCACCGCGTTGCGCTCGGCGGCGATCCAGGCGTCTCGATAGGCCGCCTTGGCCTCTAGCACCGCGGGATTGTTCTCGACGTCGGCGCCGTCCACGAGCGCGTGCGCGGCATTCGCTTGACGAATCGCCTGCGCGAGCGCCGCGCGCGCGAGCGCGACCGATTCGCGCGCATGCCGCACCTCCTCGGGCGCGACGGCGTTGTCCGCGAGCAGGGGCTCGCGCTTCTTTAGGTCGGCGAGCGCGCGCTCAAGCTCGATGTGGCGCGTCTCGATCAAGGCGTCGTATTGGTGCGCGGTCGATCTCTGCTCTCTCACCTGCCGCACGGTCTGTGCGAGCGCGCTCTCGCTGCGGGCGAGGCCGATCTTGGCGTCGATCGGATCGAGGCGCACCACCACCTGCCCCGCCTGCACGAGCTGGGTATCGTCGGCGAGCACCGCGACGACCGTGCCCTGCACCTGCGGCGACACGACCACCTTGTTGCCGTTGACGTAGGCGTCGTCGGTACGCTCGCGCTTCGCGAGCACGAGCACCCAGTAAAGCGCCCACACCGACCCGGCGACGAGAAATATCGACGCGATGAGCAGCAGGATCCTGCGCCGCCGGCCGCCGGGAGCCGCCGAGCCAGCGAGTTCCAGATTGGCATTCATGGGCCTTGTTTCGTCCTTTCGTAACCGCCGCCGAGCGCGCGCTTCAATCCGATGTCCGCCGAGACCGCCGCCGCATCGAGCTCGAGCAGCGCATCGCGTTGGCCGATCAAGGTCTCGGCGGCGCTGAGCTCCGTCCGGGTGTCGGTTACCCCCTGGCGCACGCGCGCCGCGGCGCTCGCCTCGAGCTTGACCGCAGCCTCGACCTCGATGGCGCGTTGGGCACGCTGCGCCTCGATCTGCGCGAGGGTCGAGGCCTGGGTCGCGACGTCGCGCGCGGCGCTCACCACGGTCTCTCGGTAGCTCGCTGCCGCCGAATCGACCGCGGCCTGACTCGCCCCATAACGCGCCTTCAGGCGCCCGGAATCGAACAGCGGCAAGTGCACCGCGGCGCTTAGCGCCGGCACCCGGCTGCTGTATTCGAGGAGCGTCGACACCGATACGCTTTGCACCCCGAGCAAGCCGTTGACGCTCACGTCCGGGAAGAATTCGGCGCGCGCCGACGCGCGGCTCTCCTCGGCCGCTTCCACCCGCCAGCGGCTCGCGGTGACGTCGGCACGGCGGGCTATGAGATCGATGCGCACATCGTCCGGCAGCGCCGCATCGACGGGCGGCAGAGGCAGCGCGTGGAGCTGCGGCAGCTCGCCCGGGCTCGAGCCGACCAGGGCCGCGAGCGCGACCACCCTGAGCTTGGCGGAACCTTCGAGCGATGCAATCTGCTCGCGGGCCGCGGCGAGCGCCGACTCGGCGCGCTGTATCTCGTCTCCGGGGTCGAGCTCGGCACGGATCCGCTCCGCGCTTACGGCGCCTTCGCGCGCGACCGTCGCCTCGCGCTCGCGCGCCAGGGCGAGTCGGGCCTCGTCGGCCTGCCACCCAAAATAGGCGTCCGCGACCGAGCTCGCCAGCATGAGCGCCGCGGCGCTGCGATCCGCCTGGCTCGCATGCGCCTCGTCCATCGCCGCCTCGACCGCGTCGCGCTGCTTGCCCCACCAGTCGAAGGTGTAGCTCGCCTGCAGGCCGAGATCCGCCTGGTTGTACCAGGAAATTCCCAGCAACCGGGGCGAAAAGAGCCCATTGTCGCTCAACCGCTGGCGCGAATCATCCGCGTTCGCCGTCAATTGCGCACCGCTCGCCGCGCTCGCCACGCGCACCGACTGGCGCGCCGACTCGAAGCGCGCGTGCGCAGTGGCGAGCGTCGGAGAGGACGCGAGCGCCTTCTCCTCGAGCGCATCGAGCGTCGGGTCTCGATACGCCTTCCACCACTCGGCGGCCGGCCACGATCCACCGCCCTCGCCGTCATCGAGCGGTGCCT
>JBEKVP010000498.1:0-2578 GCA_049513935.1 Steroidobacteraceae bacterium | reverse complement strand
CGCCGCTCGTGCAGAGCGTCGATCAGACTGTAGGTATGCACCCCGGGGATCCCGAAGATCTGACGCACACCGTTGCGCACGAGCCCGTCGACGATTGCCTGTCCCGCGGTGACTAGTTTTTGCATACTTTGACCGAGTGCCCTAGAGTGAGGTGAAGCAGACGCGGCGTTTGCCGCGGATTAAAATGTCGTACCCCGTTACTGCATCGTCTCGTGGTACACTAGTACCATGAGAGAGAGCGTGAGCGGTAGCCAAGATCCCACCCCGGTAGGCCGGCGCAACAGCATCCAAGTCATCGAGCGGGCCGCGCGCGTATTGCGGGCCCTCGAAGGCGAGGGAGAGGGGCTGAGCCTCGGCCAGATTGCGCAGCGCGTGGGCCTTGCGCGCTCGACCGTTCAGCGCATAGTCGACGCACTCTCCGCCGAGCACTTCTTGATTGCCGCCACTCCCACATCGGGCGTGCGCCTCGGACCGGGCCTCATTCGGCTGGCTTCCTCCGCCAGCGTCGAGTTCGATCAGATCACCCGTCCGATCATCACCGAGCTCAGCCAGGAGGTCGGCGAGACTGTGGACCTCTCGGTGCTCAAGGGAAACTCTGCGGTATTCACCGACCAGGTGCAGGGGGCGCATCGGCTGCGGGCGGTATCTGCGATCGGGGAGAACTTTCCGCTGTATTGCACGGCGAACGGCAAGGCGCTCCTTGCGATCGTCGGGGAAGACAAGCTCGAGCGCTTGCTGCGCAATCCGATGCCGCGCATGACGCCCAATACCATCACCAAGCCGGCCGCCCTGCGCGAGCAGCTCGAGGTGATCCGGCGTAGCGGGCTCGCGTACGATCTCGAGGAGCATACCGAGGGAATCAGCGCGGTCGGTACGGCCTTCATCGATCCGCTGGGGCGCGCAGTGGCCCTGTCGATTCCTGCGCCGAGCTCGCGCTTCGAACGGCACAAAGCCGTGCTCGGCAAGAAGCTGCTCGCGACGCGCAATCGCATCACCGATGCGCTCGGAACTGCACCACCGAGCTGAGCCGCGCATCAGGTCTTCACGGCGCCGCGCCGGAACACGAGGGTCAACAAGAACAAGGCGGTGCGCCAGTCGAGCAGTCGCAGCGCGGCACGCGCTTCTTCCGGACGCAGTTTCGCGGTCATCGGCATGGCGCCGAAGATCTTGCCTTTCACGACGAGCGCGCTTCCCTCGCGGGAGAGTGAAGTGATCGACATGAGCTCTTTGTTGTCGCCGCCGTAGATCTTCATACGCGAGCCCCTGCCACCTTGTCGAAGTTGAGCTTCAGGTCCTCGAACATCCGAATCGCAGTGGCGCGGCCCGCGCCGTACACGCCCCCGCCCGGATGCATGAAGGGGCCCACCAGATAAAGCCGCTCGACGCCGGGCACGGCGTATTGGCCCAAATCCGGCGTGGGCCGGTGGCCGGAGCTCTGGTAGAAGAACGGCGCGACGCCGTGCACATCGCCGCCCACCATGCTGTTGGGCGAGCTGCGCTCCAGATCGAGCGGTGTGTGAATGGTGCGGGCGATGATGTTGTCGGCGGTGAGATTGGCGGCGAACTTTCGATAGCCGGCGAGCGCTCGATCGGCAATTTCATCCTTGAGCTCATCCCAGGCGCTCGGGCTCCTGCCGGCAAGCCGGTAGGGCGCGAACATGATTCCATGAAATAGCCCGCGCCCCGGCGGCACTCGAGTCGGATCGCCGATGCTCTCGTCGCCCCCGGCGAGCAGCAGCCGCTCCGGGAGCCGCCCGCGCCGCAAGGCATCGAAGTCATCGAGCAGCTCATCGAGCCGACTGGTCGAGAGCAGCTCGAGCATCACGGCACTGCCGATGTCGGCGCCGGTTCGAAATTTGACCTGCTCGCGCAGCGCGTAGTGGCTGACGAAGAGGCTGAAGCTGCCCAGGGTGGTGCGCTCCGCGCGCTTGAGCACATTCGGCTCGACCCCCTCGACGAACTGGCGCAGGCGATGCGGATGAATGGCGCCGACCACCGCGTCTTTCGCCACGATCTTCTCGCCGCTCGCGAGCTCGACCCCCGTTGCGCGGCCGCCGCCTACGAGCACGCGCCGCACCTCGGCATTGCAGCGCACCTCGCCCCCGTAGTGCTCGATGCAGCGGACCAGGGATTCGCTCAGCTTGCCGCTTCCGCCGACCGGCTGCGAGACCCCGTAGGTGTGGATGATGCCAGGCATCAAGAAAAGTCCCATACCGGTACCGAGCTCGTCGGGAAGCTGCAGATTCTCGGAGACCAGCCGCAGCAGGTGAATCTTCACCTTGTCGCTCTCGAACGTCTGGTTCGCGATGTCGAGAGAGCTGCGCTGCATGAGATCGAGTACCTCGCGCCCCTCTTCGCTCTGGTCCATCATGGCGACGAATGCGCCGAGCGGTATCGGCGGCGCATACAGCCCGGCGACGAACAGGGGTAGAAACTGCATGCTCTTCTGCGCAAACGCCCGGTAGCTCTCGGCATCGTGCGCGGAGATGCGCGCGATGCCCTCGCAGGTGCGATCGAGATCCTTGTAGGAGATGAGCGCGGTCTGATCCTCGAAGATCGTTGCGTGCGGTACATCGGA
>JBEKVP010000497.1:0-2581 GCA_049513935.1 Steroidobacteraceae bacterium | reverse complement strand
ATTCCGCGCCTCCCCGCCTTCCATGCCTTCTCGGTTCAAGCGGCCCAGATCCTGGCGACGGATGCCGCCGGCCGAACGCCGCCGGCCGTCGCGCTCCACATGCTCGCAACGGCCGAGGGCGCGCGTACCATCATGCGGATCTTCATCGCTTCCGGGCTCGCCTTCCTTGCCATCGGGTTGCCGGCTGCGTCGGTCCTGCGAAATCCGCCGGCGGAAGGCGACACCAGCGGCCGTCCGGGCTCGAAGCGCTCGAGCGTGGGCTACCCGCCCACGAGCGTCGTCCGCATGCCGCAGTTCTACCTCCTGTGGCTGCAACTCTTTGCCAATGTGATTGCCGGTATCACGATCATCTCCAACGCCGTCGTCATTCTCTCCGATCTCACCCGCTTGGCACCCGCGGAGATTGCGCCGCTGTTTGGGGTTGTGAGCATCTTCAATGCCGTCGGCCGCTTCTTCTGGGGCGGGATTTCCGACCGCATCGGTTGCCAGCGGACCTTCGCCGCCATGTTCGCGGTCCAGGCCGTCACGCTCTACTGGCTCTGCGGAGTTCACACCCCCGCACCGGCGCTCGCGGGCTTCGCCATCGTGCTCCTCTGCTGCGGCGGAGGCTTCGGAACCATGCCGTCGTACAGCGCGCAATGCTTCGGCACGCGGTACATGGGATTGAACTATGGCTTGGTCCTGACGGCTTGGGGGGGCGCCGGACTGCTCGGACCGATACTCGTGGCGCGGGCCAGGGACATTGGCGTCTCCTTTGCGGGCCTGATGCCGGCGATCGCCTGCGCGCTCATGGCGTCCGTCATTCTGCCGATACTCACACGTCGGCCCGCGCCCGGTGTGCGGAGCGCTCCGGTCGTCTGACCGGTTGCAGAGAGCCCGACTGCGTGCGAGCCTCTCCAAGAACGCGAACATGAATGATGGGAGACGCGTGTGAGAGTTCGTCCAGGTCACGCGGAGTGGCAAGCCGTCGAGCAGCACCTCGATCGATTGCTCGACATGGACGAGACGCAGTGGGACGGCTACATCTCGCGGCTCGAGGATGACGAGCCCACCGTCGCGGCCGCCTTGCGCGAAATGATGGCGGACCGGCGCAATCTCGAGGCGCAAGGATTCCTGGAGACGAGTCTCGTCAAGCCGCCCGACCAGGAGCGGGTCGGTGCGCAGGTGGGCGCCTACACTATTACCTCGCTCATCGGCCGTGGGGGAATGGGCGAGGTCTGGCTCGCGCAACGCAGCGATGGCCGGTTCGAGGGAAAGTTCGCGCTCAAGTTTCTCGAGACCTATTCCCCCTCCCCCGTCGCGCTCGACCGGTTTCGGCGCGAAGGCCGCTTGCTGGCGCGGCTCACGCATCCGCATATCGCGCGCCTGATCGACGCGGGCGTCACCGGGTCGGGTCGCCCCTACCTCATTCTTGAATACGTTCAAGGGAAACGCATCGATGATTACTGCGCGAGGCGCGCGCTCGGCGTCGAGGCGCGCGTCCGGTTGATCCTCGATGTGCTCGGTGCGTTAGCCCATGCGCACAGCAACCTGATCATCCATCGAGATATCAAGCCGACGAATATCCTGGTCACGGAAGAGGGCGAAGCGAAACTGCTCGACTTCGGGATCGCGAAACTGGTCGGCTCCGAGTCAGGATCGGACGCCGATTCGGCGGCGACCCGTATCGAGGATGTCGCGTTCACTCCGGAGTACGCGGCGCCGGAGCAAATTCTAGGCGAGTCGCCGTCGACCGCCACCGACGTCTATCAGATGGGCGTTCTCATTTTTGCGCTGTTGACCGGCCGCCTGCCGTTGGGCAAGGAGAGCACCACCCGTGCGCAGCGCATCAAGGCGGCGCTCGATGAGGATCCGCCGCGGATGTCCGAGGTCGCGCCGGCGGCGGTCCGCAAGGCGCTGGGGGGCGATCTCGATGCGATCGTCTCGAAAGCTCTGCGGAAATTGCCGCGCGAACGCTACAGCACCGCCGCCGCGCTGGCGGACGACCTCAAGCGCTATTTGCAGAGCGAACCCGTGGAGGCGCGCGCCAATCTGCTGAGCTACCGGATGCAGAAGTTCGTGCGCCGCTATCGTGGCACCGTGATCTTTACCGCGGCTGCGGCCGTCGCACTCATCGCGGTGACCGCCTTCGCGCTCTATCAGATGCGCGAAGCGCAGATTCAGCGCGACCAATCCCGCGAGCAGGCGAGGCGCGCGGAGCTGCAAGCGGAGTTCGTGACCCTCATGATATCGAACGTCGGCGACAAACCGGCTACGGCGGAGCAGCTCCTCGATGCCGGGTACAAGCTGGTCACCCAGCACTATACCGACGATCCGATCTTCCGCATGAGTGCCATGCTCAATCTATCAGCGCGCTACGGAGACATTGGACTCTACCCGAAACAATATAGCCTTCTGCAAAACGCCGATCGGATCGCGCGCGGCTTGAAGGACTGGTCGATGATGTCCCGCGCCGAGTGCGGACTGGCGGAATCGGAGCTCGACCTGGGCCATCTCGATCGCGCAGTCTCCTGGATCGCTTCGGCCAAGGTCGCGATGAGTCACGTGCCGAATCAGAATCCCCTCTACCTTGAGGACTGCA
>JBEKVP010000496.1:0-2583 GCA_049513935.1 Steroidobacteraceae bacterium | reverse complement strand
ACGGCATCCGGCGCTTCTGTCTGGCGGACCCCATGAACGACGCCGATGCCAATGTGGCCTGCGCGCGGATGGTGAAGCGGGCCGGCGGCGAGTATGTCATTGCGGCACTCGTGTTCACCTTGAGTCCGATCCATGACGACGCTCACTACGCGGATCGCGCACGCCGGCTTGCCGCGAGCCCTGACGTCGATGCGGTCTACCTCAAGGATCCCGGCGGGCTGCTCTCACCCAAGCGGGCGGCGACGCTGCTGCCGGCGATCAAGTCGCAGCTCGGTGCCAAGCCGCTCGAACTGCACTCGCACGGCACGATCGGCCTGGGCGAGCTCGCCTATCTCGATGCGCCGGAGTACGGGGTTTGCGCGGTCCAGTGTGCGGCAGGCGCCCTCGGGGACGGCATCTCGAACCCCCGCGCCGAGCGCGTGGTCGCAAACCTGCGCGCGCTGGGTCACACGGTGCCGGTTGATACCGATGCGCTGAGCGAGGTGGCAGCCTATTTCACGCGGCTCGCAGAGGCCGACGGCCTCCCGGTCGGCGCACCGCAAGCATTTGACGCGAGCTATCTTCATCACCAGCTGCCCGGCGGCATGGTCGGGACGATGCGCCGCCACCTGGCCGAGAGCCGGCTCGCGCATCTTGAAGCTGCGGTGATCGAAGAGGTCGGCCGAGTTCGCCAGGAGCTCGGTTGGCCCATCGTCATGACTCCGTTCGCACAAATGGTCATGACCCAGGCCGTCATGAACATCACCGGCCGCGAACGCTACAGCGTCATTCCCGACGAGGTCATCCGCTACGCGCTCGGGCGCTTCGGCAAGCCCAATGTGCCGATCGAGCCCGGCGTCATGGAACGGATCGAGTCGCTGCCGCGCACGCGCGAGCTGCGCGCGGAGCCGCCGATACCGTCGCTCGCGGAACTTCGGGCTCGCTTCGGTACCCAGTTGTCGGATGAGGAGTTCCTGCTGCGCGCCACGATGCCGGCGGCGCAGGTCGAGGCGATGCTGTCCGCGGCTCCCCCCCTAAAGGCTTACGATCCAGCGGGACGGCCGGCGATTGAGCTCATCCGCAGGCTCAGCGCGCGCAAGGATCTCTCGAGCGTCGTGGTCGAGAAGCCGGGATTTCGGCTCGAGATGCGGCGAGCGCACCGTGCCGCGCAGAGCTAGGGCGCCCCGGACGATCGGCAAGGGCCGCCGCGCGGCCGAACCCGTGCCGCAGGTTCGCGGCCTCATGTTCGACGTCGACGGCACACTGCTGCTCAGCGACCGTACCTTGAGCGACTATCAGCTGCTGCCCGGCGCGGTCGAGACACTCACCGCGCTCACCGAGCGCAGCGTACCCTTCGTCTTACTGACCAACGGCAGCGCTTATCCGCCCGCCGAGCAGGCGGCACGACTGCGAGCCGCCGGGCTGCCGGTGAGGGACTCACAGATGATCACGCCCTCGACCGTCACGGCCGAACACATGTCACGGCGCGGCATCCGGCGGGTCCTCGTGCTCGGCACGCCCGGGGTCGCGCACTCCCTGGTGGAGGCCGGCATTGAAACGACCTACACGGGCGAGCCGCGCGCGAGCGAGGTCGATGCGGTCTACGTGGGTTGGCACCCCGAGTGCGGCATGAAGGACATCGACGCTGCCTGCCATGCCATCTGGGCCGGCGCGAAGCTCTACGCCGCCTCCGACGTACCTTTCTTCGCCACGCGGTCCGGGCGGACGATCGGCTATACGTATGCGATCATCGGTGCGATCCGCCGGCTTACCAGAGCGCCTGTCATACTCACGGGCAAGCCCTCGCTTCACGCGCTGCGGCTCGTGGCGCGCAGGCTCGGCCTTGCGCTCCGCGAGATCGGAGTCGTTGGGGACGATCCGCTGGTCGAGACGCTGATGGCCCGCCGTGGCGGCGCGACTTCGTTCGCAGTCACCACCGGAACCACCTCACTCGCAGAATGGAAGCAGCAGCCGGCGGCACGACAGCCGCACTACGTGCTCGAGGACCTGCGCGAGGTCTTGGCCGCGGTCATGGTCCTTAAGGGAGGTGCCATGCGCACCCATGTGAATTGTCCGTGACCGGCCCGGCCACCGTACGCGAGGCCGTCTTCGCGCTGCTGCGCGAGTTCGGCTTGACTACGGTATTCGGCAATCCCGGCTCCACGGAGCTGCCGATGTTCCGTGAATTCCCGCCGGACTTTCGCTACGTGCTCGGCCTGCAGGAGTCGGTCGCGGTGGCGATGGCCGATGGCTTCGCGCAGGCGCGCCGTGAAGCCGCCCTGGTCAATCTGCACTCCGCGATCGGCGTCGGCCATGCGCTCGGCAGCATATTCACGGCGTACAAGAACCAAACGCCGCTGCTGATCACCGCCGGCCAGCAGGCGCGCTCCATGCTGCCCTTCGAGCCTTTCCTTTATTCCGCCGAGGCCGCGCAGCTGCCGAAGCCGTACGTCAAATGGAGCTGCGAACCCGCCCGCGCGGCCGATGTACCGGCGGCGATTGGTCGCGCTTACTACGCCGCCATGCAGCCGCCCCGCGGTCCTTGCTTCGTATCGATCCCGGTGGACGACTGGGATCGCCCCGGCCTCGCACTCGCGGCGCGGT
>JBEKVP010000495.1:0-2595 GCA_049513935.1 Steroidobacteraceae bacterium | reverse complement strand
ATCGGAGAGTCGCGCGCGCAGGCCGATCACGTTGTGCACCATGTTGCCGTAGGCAATGGAGCGCGAGCCGCAGGAGTTGTTGCCGGCCATGCCCCCGAGAGTGGCCTGCGCGCCGGTCGAGACGTCGACGGGGAACCAGAGTCCGTGCGGGCTCAACGCGGCGTTCAGATGATCGAGAACCAATCCGGGTTCGACGGTCGCGGTGCGCGCCGCTACGTCGATGTCGAGAATGCGCCTGAAGTACTTGCTGTTGTCGATGACCAGACCGGCCCCGATGGTCTGCCCGCATTGGCTCGTGCCCGCGCCGCGCGGGATCAGCGCAACGCCGAGCTCGCGGGCCGCATCGAGGGCGATTGCGACATCGGCGGCGTCGTGCGGAACGAACACGCCGGCGGGCATGATCTGATAGATGGACGCATCGGTCGCGTAGCGGCCGCGCGCGGCGGCATCGAACAGCACCTCGCCGCGGGTTTCCCGGCGCAGGCGCTGCTCCAGGTTCACGGCAAGCTCACGGAATCATCCACGTAAACACGTATTGCTGCAGCACCACGAGCACGCCCAAGAGCAACGTGAGAACGATGCTGTGGATGAAGGTGCGCGCGAGCACGCGGCCCTCCTGGCCTTGCAGGTGAGTGACCGAAACGCCGGTGGCGATGTTCTGCGGCGAAATCATTTTGCCCATGACGCCGCCCGACGAGTTGGTGGCGGCGATCAATACCGGGTTGAGACCGAGCTGCTTGGCGGCGACGACCTGCAGATTGCCGAACAGCGCGTTGCCCGAGGTGTCGCTCCCCGACAGAAACACCGCGACCCAACCCAAGAACGCGGAGAGCATGGGGAAGAAAATGCCGACCGAGGCGACGCCGAGCCCGAGCGTGTAATTCATGCCCGAGTAATTCATGAGGTAGGCGAGACCGACGATGAGCGCCACCGTCAGGATGGCAAACCGGCTCTGACGCCAGGTGACGGCGATCGCGCCGAGGAATCGGCCGGGGCCGACGCCGACCCAGGCGGCCGTGATGATTGCCGCAAGCAGGATGGCAGTGCCCGTGCCGAGCGGTTGGAATGCCCAGTTCGCCGCGTAGGCTTTCTTGTAGAGCGTGATGAAGACCTGGTTGTGGAGCCCAGGCCAGTGAATGGTTTGCTGGCCGATCGCGGCGACCTTGAAGTGCGTCCAGAGGATCACGACCACGGAGACGACCACCCAGGGGATCCACCCCTGCCAAACGGAGCGGGCGGGAGCGGTATCCGGCTGCCCGGCGGGTCTGTCGATCGCGAAGGCGGGATCCGCAGCCGGCGTCCAGATCCGCAGAAACAGCAAGGTGGCGATCAGCGAGATGAGCGCGGCGAACACGTCGGTGAGCGAGTAGTCGAGGAAATTCGACGTCGCGAACTGCGCGAGGCCGAAGCTGCCGCCTGCCACCGCCAGCACCGGCCAGAGCGCCCGTATCGAGCGCCCGCCGCCGTAAATTCCCATGACGTAGAAGGGCAGGATGACCGCGATGAACGGCAGTTGCCGTCCGACCATGGCGCCGAGCTTGACGGCGGGCAAGTCGGTGACCTGTCCGAGCACGGTGATCGGCGTGCCGAGCGCGCCGAACGCCACCGGCGCCGTATTGAATATCAGCGTGAAGGTGAGCGCCTCGAGCGCGGGCAGTCCAATGAGGATGAGGAGCGCGCTCGTGATCGCGACCGGAGCGCCGAATCCGGCGACACCCTCGAGAAGGCACCCGAAGCAAAAGCCGATCACGACCAGCACCACGCGCCGATCGTTCGGCAGATGCGCAAGTACCCAGTCGCGAAACGCGTCGAACCGTCCGGATATGACCGCGATGTTGTAGAGGAGCAGGGCGTTGAACACGATCCACATCACCGGCCAAAGGGCGAAGACGCTGCCCGCCGCAATGCTGTCGAGCGCGAGCCCGGCGGGAAATTTCCACACGGCCACGGCGACGAGAAGCCCCGCGATGAGGCCCGCGAGCGAAGCCTGCCAGGCCGGACGACGCAGCACGCCCAACGCGATGAGGACGGTGGCGATCGGCAATGCCGCCACGAGGAACGAGAGGATCAGGCTGTTGCCCACCGGCGTCAACAACTGGTTGAACATTCTTATTCTCTCCGCCAATGCAACTTGAAGTGTCCGCGCCAAGTGCGGAGTTTCCGGCACTCACGGACTTTTGTCCAAGGCGCCGGTCCCGACGGCCGCCCGCCCCTCGAGCCCGTCCGGCCTGAGAATTGCCTCACAAAATCGCGACTTACGCGTGCTGTCCACGGTGCGGACGCCGCAGCGCAAAGCAAGAAATGTGATTCACAACATCCCAGGTTTTGGCCCAATCCGTGACCCTACGACATGTTGCAGTGATATCGGACTGAGGAGCGCTGTCTTGCCTTACGAAGCACGAAAGCAGGCGGCTGCGAATGCGTATACCCGCCAGTGCCTGGTCGTGCACGACGATCTCGAATTGCGTCTGCGGCTCGCGGGACTCGCGCGCCGAGCCGTCGCCGCGCTCGATGCTCATTGCGTCGGCGAGTCCGGTCTCGAGAATCTCTCCACCGAGCAACTGCGCGCCTACGGCGCCGTCCTGATCATCGTCG
>JBEKVP010000494.1:0-2599 GCA_049513935.1 Steroidobacteraceae bacterium | reverse complement strand
CTTGCGGCTCGGCGGGTTTCTTGGTCTTCTTCGCGCGCTTGCCCTTGTCGGCGTCGGCCGGCTTCTCGGCCGCCGTCTCGAGCGTCTCGACCAGCTGCATGAGCGCCATATCCGCGGAGTCGCCCGGCCGCGGCTCCATCTTGAGGATCCGCGTGTAGCCGCCGGCGCGCGATTTGAAGCGCGGACCGAGATCGTCGAAGAGCTTCTCCACCACCGCGACGTCGCGCAGCCGCGAATACGCGAGCCGCCGCTTCGCCGTGGAGTCGACCTTGGCGAGCGTGATCAGAGGCTCCACCACCCGGCGCAATTCCTTGGCCTTGGGCACTGTGGTACGGATGGTCTCGTGCCGCAGGAGCGAGGTTGCCATGCTGCGCAACAACGCATGCCGGTGAGAGGTGCTACGCGAGAGCTGACGCCCGCTGTTTCGGTGACGCATGGTCCGCTGCCTTGGTTATATGCTGTCGCGCTCGTCGTCGCGCTTCAATCCCGGCGGCGGCCAGTTATCGATCCGCATGCCCAGCGTCAAGCCGTGGCTCTCCAGGACCTCCTTGATCTCGGTGAGAGACTTCTTTCCGAGGTTCGGCGTGCGCAGCAACTCGACCTCGGTCCGCTGCACCAGATCGCCGATGTAGTGGATGTTCTCGGCCTTCAGGCAGTTCGCGCTGCGCACCGTGAGCTCGAGCTCGTCCACGGGACGCAGCAGGATCGGATCGAACTGTGTCTCGGTCGCCTTGGTGGTGGACTCGTCCTGGCCTTGCAGATCGACGAACACCGACAACTGATCCTTGAGAATGCCGCCCGCGCGGCGAATCGCCTCCTCCGGATCGATGGTGCCGTTGGTCTCGATGTCGAGGATCAGCTTGTCGAGGTCGGTGCGCTGCTCGACGCGCGCGCTCTCGACATTGTAGGTCACCTTGCGCACCGGGCTGAACGAGGCGTCGAGCTGGAGCCGTCCGATCGCGCGGGTCTGCTCCTCGAACGCCATGCGTTGCGCGGCCGGGCGATAGCCGCGCCCGCGCTCCACCTTGAGCGACATCGACAGCTCGCCGGCCTTGGTCAAGTTGGCGATCACGAGATCCGGATTGAGGATCTCGATGTCGTGGTCGCCCGAGATGTCGCCGGCCGTGACCGGTCCCGGGCCCTTCTTGTGAAGACGCACTTCGGCGACGTCCCGCGTATGCATGCGGATGGCCACAGCCTTGAGGTTGAGCAGGATGTCGACGACATCCTCCTGGACTCCCTCGATCGCGGTGTACTCATGCAGCACGCCCTCGATCTCGATCTCGGTGATCGCCGCGCCCGGTAGGGAGGACAACAGCACCCGGCGCAAGGCATTGCCCAACGTGTGTCCGAACCCGCGTTCGAACGGTTCGATCACGATGCGCGCGTGGCGCGTCGCGATGGGCTGCACCTTGACGACTCGGGGCTTCAAAAATTCGTTGATCGATCCCTGCATGGAATACCCTCGCTAGAAACTTCAGGACACCAGCAGCCATTCGGCTGCGCGCAGCGCATCGCCGCTTACTTGGAATACAACTCGACGACCAAGCTCTCGTTGATATCGGGCAGAATCTCCTGCCGATCGGGCACGGACTTGAGTACGCCCGAGAATTTCTTGTCGTCCACTTCCACCCAGTCCGGGAAACCGACCTGGGCCGCGATCGTGAGCGCGGCCTGCACGCGAGTCTGCTTCTTCGCTTTCTCGCGCAGATTGATCACATCGCCCGCCTTGCACTGATAGGAGGCTATGTTCACCAGGTGGTCGTTGACCGATACGCCCTTGTGGCTCACCAGCTGGCGCGCTTCCGCGCGCGTCGCGGCGAAGCCCATCCGGTAGACCACATTGTCCAGCCGAGATTCCAGGAACT
This sequence comes from Steroidobacteraceae bacterium, assembly GCA_049513935.1. GTDB lineage: Bacteria > Pseudomonadota > Gammaproteobacteria > Steroidobacterales > Steroidobacteraceae > Bog-1198. Next base: position 731 of record JBEKVP010000494.1, on the reverse strand, counting down.
GCAGCAGCGTCTCGCCGGTCGCGCCCGGGCGGCCCGCGGCCTTCTGGTAGTAGTTGCGGAACTGGCGCTCGAGCACGCCGTACATGCGGCGCAGCTTCTGCTTCTCGCGCAGCTGCAGCCCGTACTCGGACAAGCGCTGCTTGCGCTCGCTCTTCACGCCGCCGGGCGGCACTTCGAGCTTGCACTTCGACTCGAGCGGCTTCGTCCCGCTCTTCAGAAACAGGTCGGTCCCCTCGCGTCGGGAGAGCTTGCACTTCGGACCGGTGTACTTTGCCATGGCGAACCTTGATCTGATCTATGGAGCGAATCGAGCCGGGAGGGCCGCTTAGACGCGCCGCTTCTTGGGCGGGCGACAGCCGTTATGGGGGATCGGCGTGACATCTTCAATGTTGGTGATCTTGAGACCGCAGCCGTTCAGGGCGCGTACCGCCGACTCGCGTCCCGGTCCCGGTCCCATCACGCGCACCTCGACGTTCTTCACCCCGTGCTCTTGCGCCGCGGTACCGGCGCGCTCGGCCGCCACCTGCGCGGCGAACGGAGTCGACTTGCGCGAGCCGCGGAAGCCGCAGCCGCCCGAGGTCGCCCAGGACAGCGTGTTGCCCTGACGGTCGGTGATGGTGATGATGGTGTTGTTGAACGAGGCGTGCACGTGCGCGATCGCGTCCAGGACGTTCTTGCGCGCCTTCTTGCGGGCGGGCTTTGCGGCGCCCCCGGCGGCCTGGTTTTGCGCG
>JBEKVP010000493.1:0-2618 GCA_049513935.1 Steroidobacteraceae bacterium | reverse complement strand
AACGTCAGCGAGGTGCTGCTTGGCTGGACGCGCCAACACGAGAGCCTGCAGCTCGACGAGCTCCCCGGCATCTTGCTGGTCATCGCCGTGTGCCTGGTCTGGTTCTCCACGCGCCGCTACGCGGAGGCGTGCCGCGAACTCGAGCTGCGGCGCGCGATCGAGGTGCGGCTCGCGGATGCGCTCGCCGAGAAACAGCGCCTCGCGCAGCAATACATCGACATGCAGGAATACGAGCGCAAGGCGCTCGCGCGCGATTTGCACGATGAGCTGGGTCAATACGTTAACGCCGTCAAGCTCGACGCGCTCGCGATCCGCGCGGCGATTCCGGCGGCCGAGGAACCGGTGCGCAGGACCGCCACCGGCATGATCGAGAACATCGACCGCGTCTACGCCGTGGTCGGTGCGCTGATTCGCCAGCTGCGGCCGGCGGGCTTCGATGAGCTCGGACTCGCCGCCGCCCTGGAGCATTGCATCGGGGAGTGGCGCCGGAGGCTGGCGGCGAGCATCGAGCTGTCGATCGAATGCGACCTCAAGTCCCTGGATGCCATCCGCGGGCTGACTCTGTTCCGTCTGGTGCAGGAAGCGATGACCAACGTCGCGCGTCATGCGCAGGCGGCACGGATCGACATTCGCATCGCCGCGCGGCGCGGCGCCGACGGGCGCGACTTCGTCGAAGTGAGGGTCGCGGACGACGGCTGCGGCGCGGATCTCGGGTCGCCGCACCTCGGGCTCGGTCTCGTCGGTATGCGTGAGCGTACCGCGGCATTCGGGGGTACACTCGCGCTCGTGAGCCAGCCGGGAGCCGGCTTTGCCGTTACCGCCACGCTGCCGCTCACTGCGGCGGGCCCCGCCGAGCAGCCCGCGGTCTCGCCGGCTTGAGCAGCCCGACCTCCGTACCGGCGGCCTCGGCGCGCAAGCTCAGCGTGCTCCTGGTGGACGATCATGCGGTGGTCCGCGAGGGCTATCGCCGCCTCCTGGAGCGCGAATCGGACCTCGTGGTCATCGGCGAGGCGGGCACCATGCGCGAGGCGTTGCAGAAGGACGCGGAGCTCGAGCCGGATGTGGTGGTGCTCGACATCGCCCTGCCGGGTGTGAGCGGAATCGAGACTTTGCGGCGGCTCATCGCCCACCGGCCGAAAGCGCGCGTGCTCATCTTCAGCATGTATCAGGACGGCATCTACGCGACGCACGCGTTCAACGCCGGCGCGCGGGGCTATCTGTCCAAGGCGAGCGCCCCCGAGCGTCTGGTCGGCGCGGTGCGCGCGGTCGCGGCGGGTCAGCGGTATTTGAGCCCCGACGTCGCGCAGGCGATGGCGCAGAGCTCCTCCACCGCGAAACAGCTCGCGAGTGCGCTTTCGGCCCGCGAGCTCGAGGTGCTGCGCATGCTCGCGCACGGCTACGGGGTCGAGGAAATCGCTGAGCGGCTTGGTGTGAGCCCAAAGACCGCCGCCAACCATCAGACCGCCATCCGGCAGAAACTCGGAGCAGGCAGCGCGCTGCAGCTCATTCTGATCGCGCAGCAGTTCGGCCTCATCCCCGGGGCTTGAGCGGTTGCGCGCTGCGGCCGTGCTCTCAATTGGGTCCGGGAGGCTCATCGCGGTCGGGTTCGCGGCGGCGATGCTTGCAGGCGGGAGCCTTGCCGGCCGCACGCTCGCGCGGCCAACGCCGGCCGGCGAGGGGCGCGCGGGGCTGGAACACGCCGAGCCGACGACCACGGTCTATCTCGCCAGGCGCAAATGGCACATCGACGTCGGCTTCGCCGCGGCCGATCTCGGGCCGCTCGCGCCGGTGAGCGCCGAGTTTCCGGCCGCGAAGTATCTGTTCTTTGGATTCGGCGATCGCCACTATTTTCTGGCCAAGAACCACAATGCACCGATCTTTTTGGGCGCTCTGTGGCCCGGCCCGGCCCTGATTCTCGTGACCTCGCTCCAAGGCGCGCCGGCGCAGGCCTTCGGCGAGGCGCAGGTCGTCGAACTCGGGCTCTCCACTGCGCAAGCGCGCGCCATACAGTCGTTCATCCGCAGCTCGATTGCGGATCCCGCGCCGTATGCGAACGGGCCGTACGAAGGGAGCCTCTACTACGCCGCGCGACAGCGCTACTCGGCGCTTCACACCTGCAATACGTGGGCGGCTGAGGCACTTCGCGCCGGCGATGTGCCGGTGCGTGCGGGCGGAGTTGTATTCGCGAGCCAGCTCTGGCGGCAGGTCCGGAAGCTCAGCGGGACGAGAGTCCCTGCGCCCGGCGTCCCTACCCTGTTAAGTCCTGCGCCTGAAAGTCCTTGACCTGATTTAGTCGCAAGGCGGCGGGTTGCCGTTCGCGCATACCACGGTGGTCGTGCTACCCGGCGGCACCACCACGGTGGTCTTCTGCGGCGGCGGGGGACTCGAGCTGCTGATGCACCCGGACAACATCAGCCCTGCTGCAATCATCGCGCTCAGTAATACCTTCATTGTCGACTCCTGTGCTTTAAATTGCCGCGTCCAGTGTGATCGGGCGGCGCGCGCCGCGGCAGGGGCGCACCCCGCAACAGCCTGTCGTCGTGCTCTGACGGTAATTGGTCTATTTCCTACACACGCTGAAGGTGACCGAGGGCGCGACGGTGTGAGCGCCGCGCCGC
>JBEKVP010000492.1:0-2620 GCA_049513935.1 Steroidobacteraceae bacterium | reverse complement strand
GGGTATCTCGCGGCGCTGCGGGCTCTCGCCAATGAGTTCGGCTTCCTACTGATCTTCGACGAGGTCAAAACCGGGTTTCGGCACGCTCTGGGCGGTTACAGCGAGATTTCTCAGGTGAGGCCGGATCTCGTCACCTACGGCAAAGCGGTGGCCAATGGATTCCCGCTGGCACTGCTCGGCGGCAAGCGCGAGTACATGGATTACATCGTCCACCCGGATGCGGGGAAGCGCCCGCTGGTGAGCGGCACCTACAACGGACACCCCGTCGCGGTTGCGGCGGCCATTCGAACAATCGAATACCTGCTCGCCAATGGACCCGAGGTCTACGGGCACGTCGAGACCTTGGGAAGGCAGATGGAGGAGGGACTCAAGGCCATATTCGCCGCGCATCGCGTGACGGCGTCGATCGCGCGCCAAGGCTCCGCCTTTTCCTACTACTTGATGCCCCGAGCTCCGGTCGACTTCCACGACATCATCGAGCACCACGATTTCGAGCGGGATGTGGCGCTGCGGCGCGCGCTGATCGAGCTCGGTGTGTTTTTAGTGCCCATTGCCACGAAGCAATGCTCGATATCCGCGGCGCACACCGCCGAGGATATTCGTTTCACCCTCGAGCAATTCGATCGGGCGGTATCGACCGTGTGGTCGCGGCGCGCAGCGTAGAGAACGCGCGGCTCAAAGGCTTCCTCAGCCGTCGAAGCGTGCCGCAGGAAGGCCGCCGACCGGAAGATCGGCCGCGAACACCGCACCCGCCAGGCCGTTCGCGTTCGAGGCGGCATCGAGTCCCTGCGATGCCGTGGTAATGAACAAGCGCTTGAGCCCCGGGCCGCCGAAGGCACAGCTCGTGGGTTGGGCGACGGGCAGGCGAATGACCTCCAGCAGTTCTCCCTCGGGGCTGAAACGCGAAACTCGCGATGCGCCCCACTCCGCGATCCATACGCAACCCGCTACATCGCAGGTCAGGCCATCCGGGAAGCCGCATCCCTTCGCGTCGAAGCGCTTGAAGATTCCTTGTCCGGACAGCTCGCCCGATTGAGCCACATCGTATCGATAGGCGACCTTGCCATAGCTGTCGACACAGTAGGCGGTTTTGTTATCGGGCGAAAAAGCGGGGCCGTTCGCACAAATAAAAGGGCCGGCCGTTCGCGTGAGCGCGCCCGCCGCGTCGAATCGAAAGAACCAGCCGGTGGCCTGGGTGGCGGCCTCATTGTAGGTGCCGACCCAAAAGCGGCCTGCCGAATCGCACTTCCCGTCGTTGCAACGATGGTTCAAAAGATGTGCGTCGACCGGCGTCAGCGTGCGAATCGTCAATGGGTTCAAGGTGAGCAGCGCAATGGATCGTTCGAGCCCCGCGATGAATCCCGGCTCCGCGCGCCGCAAGGCAATGCAGCCGATCCGTTGGCCGATCTGTGTCGACCCTTGCCTCGATCCGTCCGCCTGGCATTGATGCAGCTCGCCGCGATCGATATCCACCCAATACAGCGTTTGAGTTTTCTCATCCCACACCGGGCCTTCACCCAAAATCGCCCGCGTCGAGGGAGTGATGAGCTTGAGCCCCTCGAGTGTCGCGCTTGAATCGTTCATCGCGGACTCCTGTGTCATGGTTCGGCAGCCCCGCCCGCCCCACTGCAAATGGCGATCGAGCAATGTAATCTAATGGAAACGTACCTCGACAGGGAGATCCGATGAGAGATTCACCCGCGCCGAGTGCGGCCCGGCTTTTGGGGCTCGCTCTCGCAGCCGCATCCGCACTCGCGGCGTCCGCACTCGCGGAATCCGCACTCGCGGCGTCCGCCCGCGCACAGGCGCCGCCCGTCTTGCCGGTATCGACTCCCGCGGCCGCAGGGATGTCGAAGGAGCGCCTCGATCACATGCGCGATTTCTTCCGAGACGAGGTGGACAAGAACAGCGCGGCCGGATACGTGTTACTCGTGGCCCGCGGGGGGAAGCTCGTGTATTCGGCCGCGGTCGGGATGCGGGACCGTGCCCGGCGGCTCCCGATGACGCTCGACACCCGATTCAGGATCGCCAGCATGACCAAGCCGATCACCTCCGTCGCGGTGCTGATGCTCTACGAGGAGGGACGCTTCCACCTCGACGATCCCGTGTCCCGTTTTCTGCCCGAATTCGCCAACGAGCGCGTATTCACCGGCGTCGATGCACAGGGAGCGCTCATCACGGCGCCGGCCACGGAGCCGATCACGATCCGCGACCTGCTGACCCACACCTCGGGCTTAGGCTACCTGTTTGACCCCTCGACTCCCCTCGGCAAGGCCTACAACGCCATGCCGATCACCGCTCGCAGCACCCTGGCGGACGTCGTGCGCGCGATTGCGGGCGTTCCGCTCTACTTTCAGCCGGGCACAGGCTGGCGCTACAGCTATGCGGATGACGTGCTGGGAAGGCTGGTCGAGGTCGTCTCGGGAATGCCGTTCGAGCGCTTCCTGAAAACACGTCTGTTCGAGCCGCTCGGAATGACCCACACCGGCTTTTACCTACCCGAGTCCGATTTGCCGCTGCTCGCGACCCTGTACAAGCACGGGGCGACCGGCGAGCTCGAGCCGAGCGATGCCCCCCTGCTCGGCTCACCCGCGGACCCCAACCGCTGGCCATCGGGGGG
>JBEKVP010000491.1:0-2629 GCA_049513935.1 Steroidobacteraceae bacterium | reverse complement strand
GCCGCTGCGCGCGTTGCGCATGATTCACTACTCGGCGTGGCTGGCGCGCCGCTGGCACGATCCCGCCTTTCCGAAGGCATTTCCGTGGTTTGCCGAGCCCCGCTACTGGGAGGAGCACTATCGCGCGCTCGAGGAGCAGCTTGCCGCGGTGCTCGAGCCGCCGCTCGAGTTGTGAGCCAGGTCATATTTCGGGATCATTACATTCGAGACTATGGGTGCCTGCATGAAGTTGCGAGTTTTCATCTTTTGCGTGCTGACCGCGCTGGCGGCCTGTCATCGCGATTCGAGCACACCGTCCGCGGCCAAATCCCCCGCGCACCGCAAGGCACCCGTCGCGCCGCCGCCGGGGCCGACGGCGCAGGAGCAGACCGCGGCCATGGTGGAAGCGGCGACCCAGGGCAAATCGCAGGTGCCGGTGAGCCTCAAGTTCGACCTGCAGCAGCGGCCCGTGCAAGGCCAGCCGCTCGAGATCGCGATTGCGCTCCTGCCGCAGATCCCCGCGCGCCCGGCGACCATCGAGGTGACGGCGTCGGATGGTTTGCAACTCGGGGCCGGCGAGAACCAGATCGAATTCGCCGAGGTCGAGGCTGACCAGGTCTATCGTCACAGCGTCAAGCTCACCCCGACCGCGGAGGGCGTGTTTTTGCTGACGCTCGATGTCAGCCTGAAACATGACCAAACGGCCGATTCGCGCGTGTTCTCCGTGCCGATCATCGTCGTCTCGAGCGCCCAAACCCTCGCCCAGCCGCCTGGAAGCGCCGCCGCGCCGCCGCCGTCGCCGCCGAGCGTTGCAGCCCAGCATCCGAAAGGGGCGTCGCCTTAAGCCTTCCAGACCGGCCTCAAGGCGAAAGGTCAAGCGAGCCCGCGGCAGCTACCCTATAATGGGCGGTTTAGTCTTGAGGCCTCGAGCGTGCCGCCGAAACTTCGCAACATCGCCATCATCGCGCACGTCGATCACGGGAAAACCACGCTGGTCGACCAGCTGCTGCGCCAATCGGGCACGCTCGACGCGCGCAAGGACGTGCAGGAGCGGGTCATGGACTCGAACGTGCTCGAGCGAGAGCGCGGCATCACCATTCTCGCCAAGAACACGGCCATCACCTGGGGCGACTACCGGATCAACATCGTCGACACGCCCGGTCACGCCGACTTCGGCGGGGAAGTCGAGCGCGTGCTCGCGATGGTGGATTCGGTGCTCCTGCTCGTGGATGCGGTCGACGGGCCGATGCCGCAGACCCGGTTCGTCACCCAGAAAGCCTTCAAGCACGGGTTGCGGCCGATCGTCGTCATCAACAAGATCGACCGCGACGAGGCGCGTCCCGGCTGGGTGCTCGACCAGACGTTCGACTTATTCGATCGGCTGGGCGCGACCGACGAGCAGCTCGATTTCCCGGTGGTCTACGCTTCCGCGCTGCGCGGCTTCGCCGGCCTCGAGTCGACGGTGCGCGACGGGGACATGCAGCCCTTGTTCAAGACCATCGTCGAGCATTGTCCGCCTCCGGACGTCGAGGACGGCCCCCTACAGCTGCAGGTAACGCTGCTCGACTATTCGAGCTATGTCGGCGCCATCGGCATCGGCCGCATCAAGCGCGGCACGCTTCGCCGCGGCATGCCGGTGACCGTCGTGAGCCGCGACGGCGCCCAGCGTTCCGAGCGGATCAGCCAGATCCTGGGCTTTCACGGCCTGACGCGGGTCGAGGTCGAGTCGGCCGACGCCGGCGATATCGTTGCGTTTGCCGGCATCGCCGAGCCCAAGGTCTCGGATACGCTGTGCGATCCATCGCGGGTCGAGCCCTTGCCGAGTCTCACAGTCGATGAGCCCACGATCAGCATGACCTTCGAGGTCAACACCTCCCCGTTCCTCGGACGGGAGGGAAAATTCGTCACCAGCCGCCAGATTCGCGAGCGCCTCGAGCGCGAGTCGATTCACAACGTGGCACTGCGCGTCGAGCCGACCTCGGATCCGGACAAGTTTGTGGTCTTCGGGCGCGGCGAGCTGCACCTGGGCGTGCTGCTCGAGAACATGCGGCGTGAGGGCTATGAGCTGGCCGTGTCGCGGCCCAAGGTGGTGATCAAGCAGATTGACGGGGCGCCGCACGAGCCCTACGAGCAGGTCACGGTCGACGCGGACAGCGAGGCCCAAGGCGACATCATGTCGGCATTGGGCAGCCGCGGCGCCGAGCTCAAGGACATGCAGGCCGACGGCCGCGGCCGGGTGCGGCTCGACTACATGATCCCCTCGCGCGGGCTCATCGGATTCCAGACGGAATTCCGCACCATGACCCGCGGCACCGGCCTCTTGCACCACGTGTTCGATCACTACGGGCCGGTGGTGCCGCGCGAGCTTGGCCAGCGCCCGCAGGGCGTCTTGGTCGCGAACGGGCAGGGTGTCGCGCTCGCCTATTCGCTCTTCAGCCTGCAAGAGCGCGGGCGGCTGTGCATCGGCCCGGGCGAAGAGGTGTATGAGGGCATGATCATCGGGATCAACAACCGCGACAACGATCTGGTGGTGAACCCGTTGAAGGGCAAGAAGCTCACCAACATGCGCGCCGCGGGCAAGGACGAGAACGTGGTGCTGACCCCGCCCATCCGCTTCACCCTGGAGCAGGCCATGGAGTTCATCGACGAC
>JBEKVP010000490.1:0-2636 GCA_049513935.1 Steroidobacteraceae bacterium | reverse complement strand
AGAGGAGCGGGCTGCCGCGCACGGAGCGCAGGTCGTTGAGCAGCGGCAGCAGCACCAGCGCGAGGTCGCGGCCGCCCGAGAGTACCCGGTCGAGATACGTGGGGAGCTGCACCATCGCCCGCATCAGCGCGTCGAGCCCGTCGCCCTGGCGTTTCTGATCGCTGCCGGCGCTCAGCAAATACCGGGAAACGTGCTCCATCTCCTCGGCGAGCAGCGCGGCGCCGTACACCTCGACCAGACGCAGCACCCCGTGCGCCAGATGCAGCTGCTCGGCGCACTTCTCGAGAAATGCGTGCTGGTCCGGACGCTCCGCGTAGGCCTCGAGCGAAGCGCGCGCCTCGTTGAGGGTCACGGTCAGTTCTTTGGCGACCAAGTGCAAGGTTTGAGAGCTGATATCGGTCATGAACGTCTTCGACGAGCTCGCCCGTCAGGCGCCGGCCCCGCTCGCCTTGCGCATCGTTCCGGAAGTTCCCGCTTTTGCAGGCGGCGGCGGATTCAGCGCCGCGACCGGAGCGGCGGGAGCGGCTCCTGCCACGGTGGTCGTTCCGCCGCTGTAGTCCGGCAGGCGGAACCCCGCCACCGACTTGCGCAGCTGCGCGGATAGTGCCGCCAGCTTCGCAACCGAAGTGGACGTCGCGGTGGAGCTTTCCGCGGTTTGAGTCGAGATATCGCGCACCACTTGCATGCTCTTCGAGATATTTCCCGAGGCCGCCGCCTGCTGCCGCGCGCTCGCGGAAATGTTCTGCACCAGGCTCGCGATTTGATTCGAGACCTGCTCGATCTCCTCGAGCGCGGCTCCGGCATTCTCCGCGAGCAGCGCGCCGCCCACCACGTCCGTGGTGCTGCGCTCCATCGACACGACCGCCTCGTTGGTATCGGTCTGAATGGTGCGCACCAGCACCTCGATCTGCTTGGTGGCGTTGGCCGCGCGCTCCGCGAGGCGCTGGACCTCGTCCGCGACCACCGCGAAGCCGCGGCCGGCCTCGCCGGCCATGGATGCCTGGATCGACGCATTCAGCGCGAGGATGTTGGTCTGCTCGGCGATGTCGTTGATGAGCTCGACGATGTTGCCGATTTCCTGCGAGCTCTCGCCGAGCCGTTTGATGCGCTTGCTGGTCTCTTGAATGGTCTCGCGGATGGCGTTCATTCCGTCGATGGTCCGGCGCACCGCGTCGCCGCCCTTGTGAGCGATGTCGACCGAATGCCGTGCGACGTCCGCGCTGCGCTCGGAGTTTCCCGAGACCTCCTCGATGGACGCGGCCATGTCGGCCATGGAGTCGCTCGCGGCGGTGATCTGACGCGATTGCGCGCTGCTCGCCTTCGCCATGTGCGCCGCGGCGGCCTGAGTCTGCTTCGCCGCGCTGTCGAGCTGGATGGCGCTGTCGTTGATGGTCGTGACCAGCTCGCGCAACGCCTCGATGGCGTAATTGATGGAGTCGGCGATCGCGCCGGTGATGTCCTCGGTGACCGTCGCCTGAACCGTCAGATCGCCGTCGGCGAGGCTCGATAACTCATCGAGCAAGCGCATGATCGCTTCCTGGTTGCGCTCGTTCTCGCGCACGCGCAGCTCGCTCGAGCGCCGCGCGTTCACCGACTTGGCCGACACCCACCAGAGCGCCCCGAGCAAGAGCAGCGCGGCGCCGAGGAGCGCCACGACCCAGCGCGTGTTCCCGCCGCCGGAGTCGACCGGCGCCGGAGCGGCGGCGCCGATTTGCGCCGTCATACCGGAAGCGAGTTGCGGCAGGGAGCGGGCCGCGGTCTGTGCCTTCGACAGCACCTCGGCGGCGGCGATCGCCTTGCGCACACTGCCGGCGAACTGCTGATTGCGTTGCACGACGGTCTTCAGGCGCTGCTCGGCGTCCGCCCCGGTGACCCGCGACAGCGCCAATCCGGGCTCGTCGCCCGAAAGGCCGCGTACCACCTGATTCAGGAACTCGAGGCTGTCGGCGAGCCGCTGCGCCGTGGGCGCGGCATCGGTTACGCCGGATGCCAGACCATTGAGCTCTTGCTGGATGTGCTGGACGGTAAGCTCGAAGCGCTCGAGATACCGGCTCATGCCCTCGAGCTTCTGCACGCCGACGGCGCTCGCCAAGTCGCCGAGCTCCGAGAGCAGCTTCGGTGCGAGCTCGCGCGTCTCCTGATTCGCCGCTTGAACGGTCTCGACGGCAGCCCGTGCACCCGCGACGTCGCCCACCGCCGCCCGGAACTTGCTCAAATCGGGTTCGAGCTTGACTTGCCCGCCGGCGCGGCCGGCCGTCAAGGCCTTGAGCCGCTCCATGCTCTTGGCCAAAGCATCGAATGCGCTCGCATCCCCGCGCAGCGCATTCTGCGCCTCGAACGGAACTCGCTCGAACACCAGACTCAACTGCTCGGGGGGTGCCCCCACGGGTGCAGCCGTCCGCCCGAGCAAGGTGAGCGCCGCAGCGCCGAGGAGGCACGCGACGATCAGCCCGAGCAGAGCCGGCAGCAAATTGGGTTTGGGAGCCGTTGCGCGCGTGGTCATGGTATTAGTCCGGGCGTTCAACTCGCGGCCTGCAGGAAGCTCTGGCTCTCCACCAATGTCTTCAGGCTCAACACCGGCCACACCTCGCCGCCCCGGCGAAATGCGCCCGCCAGGTACGACTCGAAGCGGACCA
>JBEKVP010000489.1:0-2642 GCA_049513935.1 Steroidobacteraceae bacterium | reverse complement strand
CTGCGCGCGCTGTTCGGCTATATGTGGGGGCATCCTGGGAAGAAGCTGCTGTTCATGGGCGGCGAGTTCGGCCAGCGCCGCGAATGGACTCACGAGGGCGAGCTCGAATGGTGGGTGAGCGCGATGCCCGAACATGCGGGCGTGCAGCGGCTGGTGCGCGATCTGAATCGCGTGTACCGCAGCGAGCCCGCGCTGCACCGCATCGACTTCAGCCCCGACGGATTCGAGTGGCTCGATGTCGATAATGCCGAGAACAGCGTGATCGCATTCCTGCGCAAGTCCGGCGGCGACGGCGCCCCGCCCGTGCTCGTGGCGTGCAACTTCACCCCGGTCCCGCGGACCAATTTCCTGGTCGGGGTGCCGAAACGCGGCGTATGGCGCGAGATTCTGAACAGCGACGCGCGCGAGTACGGCGGCGCCGGCTGGGGAAATCTCGGCGCCGTGGAATCGGTGCCGGTGAGCACGCACGGGCGCGTCGAATCGATCAACCTCACGTTGCCGCCGCTGGCGACTCTCATGTTGCGCTTCGAGCCTCATGGTTAAGGGCAGGAGCAAAGCCGCACCGGGCGCGAGCTCGATCAAGGAGCCGCGCGAGCGGGTGAAGGCACCCGCCCCCACGGCACCGGTGTCGGCGCCGGCCGGCGACGGCCGGACACGCGCGGTGATCGAGGCGCTCTCGCCCCTCGTCGATGGCGGGCGGTTCCGCGCCAAGCGGCTGGCCGGTGAGCCGGTGTGCATCGAGGCGCATTGCTTGACCGACGGCCACGACCAGCTGCGCGTCGTCTTGCAGTGGCAGCCGCAGGGCGGTGCGGAAGACGAGGTCGAGATGCAGGCGCAGGGGAACGACGTCTGGACGGCGGAATTCACGCCGCCCGCGCCCGGCCGCTACCGCTGCACGGTGATCGCGTGGGTGGACCACTTCGAGTCGTGGCGCAAGGAGCTCGAGCGGCGCGACGATCCGGCCGACATCCGGGTCGCGCTCGAGGTGGGTGCGGCGCTCGTTGCGGAGGCCGCCACCCGCGCCCCGGCGAGCACTGCCTCGAGCCTCGCCGAGTGGTCCGCTCTCTTGCAGCGCAGTGCCGCGGACCGGCCGGGCGCCGACGCGGCTTCCCTCAAGGCGCTCGCGCTCGATCCGGCGCGCGCAAAGCTCGTCGCCCGCTACGCCGACCGCAGCCTCGCGAACGCCGCGGTGCTTGAGATTCATGCGGATCGCAAGCGAGCGGGCTTCAGCACTTGGTACGAGCTGTTCCCGCGTTCCGCTGCGGCCGACGCCGCGCGCCACGGCAACTTCGCGGACGTCGAGGCGCGGTTGCCGTATATCGCCGAGATGGGCTTCGACGTCTTGTATTTCCCCCCCATTCAGCCCATCGGACGGGTGAACCGCAAGGGCCGGAACAATGCACTCACGGCGAAATCCGGCGACGTCGGCAGCCCCTGGGCGATCGGATCCGCGGAGGGAGGCCACAAGGAAGTGCTGCCGCAGCTCGGCTCCCTCGACGATTTCAAGCGCCTGGTCTCGAAGGCGCGCGAATCGGGGATCGAGATCGCGCTCGACGTTGCGTTCCAGTGCGCCCCGGACCACCCCTACGTAACCGCCCATCCGCAGTGGTTCAAGCACCGGCCGGATGGAAGCGTGCAATACGCCGAGAACCCGCCGAAGAAATACCAGGACATCTATCCCTTCGATTTCGAGACCGACGACTGGCGCGCGCTGTGGGCCGAGCTCAAGAGCGTGGTCGATTTCTGGATCGAGCAGGGCGTGCGTATATTCCGCGTCGACAATCCGCACACCAAGCCGTTCGTTTTCTGGGAATGGCTCATCGGCGAGATCCAGCGCACCGATCCGGACGTCATCTTTCTCGCCGAGGCATTCACGCGGCCGAAGATCATGCACCGGCTCGCCAAGCTCGGATTCACCCAGTCGTACACGTATTTCACGTGGCGCAACCGCAAGCGTGAGCTCGTCGAGTACTTCACCGAGCTGTCGCGGGGCGCGGGCCGGCAATACTTCCGGCCGAACGTCTGGCCGAACACGCCGGACATCCTGCACGAAACGCTCCAATCGGGCGTCCGTGCGGCGTTCGCGGCGCGGCTCGTGCTCGCCGCGACGTTGTCGGCCAACTACGGCATCTACGGCCCGACGTTCGAGCTCATGGAGAGCGCGCCGCGCGAGCCCGGCAGCGAGGAATACCGCGACTCGGAGAAATATGAGCTGCGGCACTGGTCGCTCGACCGCCCGGACAGCCTGCGCTCGCTGATCGGGCGGATCAACCGCGTGCGCCGCGAGCACGCGGCGCTGCAATCCGACCGATCCTTGAGGTTTCATACGGTCGACAACGAGCAGCTCATCGCTTACTCGAAGAGCGATGAGCCGTCCAACGACGTCATCCTCGTGATCGTGAACCTCGACCCGCACAACGTGCAATCCGGCTGGGTCGATCTCGATCTCGACGAGCTGCGGCTCGATCCCGGAGAGCCGTACCAGGCTCACGACCTCTTGAGCGACCAGCGATACCAGTGGCGCGGCGCGCGCAACTACGTAATGCTCGATCCCGAGCGGCTGCCGGCCCACGTCCTCAAGCTGCGCCGGCGCCTGCGGAGGAATGATGTTGATCACGTCGGCCCGCACGGCGCCTTGCGAT
>JBEKVP010000488.1:0-2649 GCA_049513935.1 Steroidobacteraceae bacterium | reverse complement strand
CCTGCGACAGCTTGTCCTCGGATACGGCGATATCCATCGAATGCGAATCCTCGTCCACGACGATCGAGGTGACCTCGGCCGGCGCCATGGCATTGATGACGAACTGCGCATTGTTCTCGTCGAACGGGATGATGTCGACGCGCTCGCCCGCGATCTCGTTCGAGACCGCCTGCACGCGCGAGCCGCGCATTCCGACGCATGCGCCCACCGGGTCGACGCGCGGATCGTTCGAGCGCACCGCGATCTTGGCGCGCACGCCCGGGTCGCGGGCCGCCGCGAGGATGTTGATGAGGCCCTGGCCCACTTCGGGCACTTCCAGCTTGAAGAGCTCGATCAGAAACTCGGGCGCGGTGCGCGACAGGAACAGCTGCGGCCCGCGCGGCTCCGAGCGCACCTCCTTGAGATACGCCTTGATGCGGTCTTGCGAGCGCACGGGCTCGCGCGGAATCATCTCCTCGCGCGCGATGAAGCCCTCGGCATTCGCGCCGAGATCCACGTACACGCCGTTGCGGTCCACGCGCTTCACGATGCCGCTCACCAGCGTGCCGGCGCGGTCCTTGTAGGCGTCGACCACCTGCGCCCTCTCGGCCTCGCGCACCTTCTGCACGATCACCTGCTTGGCGGTCTGCGCGAGGATGCGCCCGAACGGCACGGATTCCATCGGCTCCTCGACGTAGCCGCCCGGCTCCACGTCCTTGTCGATCTCGCGCGCATCGTCCATGCGCAGCTCGCGCTCGGGAACCTCGAGCTCGGACGAATCGTCGGCGAACACCTTCCAGCGGCGGAACGTGTCGTACGCACCGGTCTTGCGGTTGATCGACACGCGCACATCGAGCTCCTCGCCGTGCTTCTTGCGCGTTGCGGATGCGAGCGCCGCCTCGAGCGCGTCGAAAATGATTTCCTTGTCGACGCCCTTCTCGTTCGAGACCGCGTCCACCGCCATCAAAATTTCTTTGTTCATAGCCTTAAAGCTCCTTCACTCCGGCCGCAACCTTGCTTTATGTATTCGCTCGAGCGGCAAATCGTGCGCCCGCCCATCGACCTCAACCACAATCGAGTCGGCTTCGACCGATTTCAACCTTCCGATGAAGCGCCGCCGCCCATCGATGGCCACCTTCAGCTCGGCAAAAATCCGCTCGCCGAGGAACCTCTCGAAGTGCGAACGCTTGCGCAAAATCCGATCGAACCCGGGCGATGAGACTTCCAGCGTGTAATTGCCCTTGATCGGATCTTCCATCTCGAGCACTTGGCTCACCGCGTGACTCACCGTCGCGCAATCGTCCACCGTGACCTGTGAACCCTTCTCATCCGCCCCGCCGGCCGCCGCTGCGCCGTCGCGCGCGCGATCGATGTACAACCGCAGCACGCCGGCCCGGCCTGCCTGCGCGAGTTCCACCTCGAGCAACTCAAAGCCCAGCGCCTCGATCGGCGGCTCTAACAAGCGCATCAAGGCGTCGCGCATTCTTTGAAACCCTTCGCAATCGGCGCGTCGTCGGCAAGGCGCGCCCCAAAACAAAAAAGGGGACCCTCGGCCCCCTTTTCTCAATAGACCCGGCTTCGATAAAAAAGCCGGGCTCTTCAACGAAAAAGCCCCTCCAAGGGGCTTGCAAGTCCGCGACCGCTCGAACGTCACAGAGAAACCGTTCGCCCGTGGACCCAGGCTGGCCTGGGACCCCCTGCCGAGGGCCGCGATTATAGGCAATTAGGACCCGAGCGTAAACCTTGATCGTCCGGGCCCTGCCTCAGAAACGACTGGGGCCGCATCGCTGCGGCCCCAGTCACGGCTCGAATCCGAGCCCTGTTACCAGCGCTTCGGACCGCGCCCGCCGCCGCCGCCGCCGCCGCCGCCGGTGCGCTCTTGCGCCTCGTTCACTTTCAGCGCTCGCCCTTGGATATCGTGGCCGTTCAAGGCCTCCATGGCGCGCGCAGCGTCCGCGCTCGCCATCTCAACGAAGCCAAAACCGCGGGGCCGGCCGGTGTCGCGATCATTGATCAACGCAACCGACTGGACCGGTCCGTGCTTTTCGAACAGCGCACGCACCGCGGCCTCGTCCATTGAGAACGGCAGATTGCCAACATACATTTTCGTCATTGAAGAATTACCTACTGCAAAAGAAACAATCGGCCGACACATGATGCCCGCCACCTGGATCGAAGAAGCCTGCTTTGTGGGTTGTGGCCAGAGTGACGCCGGAGCGGCGCGGTGACCAGAAACGGACCAAGTAGTTATTCACGAACCGCGCGGGATATTACAGCAAATTCCTGATTATTACGACTATTTCGTCGGGTGCTCGTCAAGGGCGCCGCCAGCACGACACCACGGGCGCCGGCTCTCGATAGCGGCAGAGGACGCCGGTGGCGATTCCTCCCCAGGCCCGCGCCAATCCTGCTGCAATGCACAATTGCGCCGCCAGATCGGCCTCATCGCGGCCGTGGTTCACCATCAGGAACATACCCCCAGGGCTCAGATTGGCCGACACGCACCCGAACAACCGGACAGGGCGAAGAAGCGACAACGGCAGACGCCACGCCAGGATGGCGGCCGGCGTCACGAACGGAAACCAGGCGGTGATGAGATCCGCCGGCTCGCGGTACGAGAGGTAATCGGCGATGACGAAGCGGGCATTCGGCAAGGGCTCGACATAACCC
>JBEKVP010000487.1:0-2650 GCA_049513935.1 Steroidobacteraceae bacterium | reverse complement strand
ACCAGGAGCATCATGCGCGTCACACAGGGCATGGAACAGACACAATTCTTGACTGCGCTCAACCAGCTCGAGTCGAGTATCGCCACGACGCAGAACGAGGTCTCGACGGGCCTCTCGTTCACCACCGCGTCGCAGAACCCGATCGGCGCCGGTCTGGTCGCCGGCTACAACCAGGTGCTCGCGCAGAGCCAGCAATACACGTCCAATGGCAGCGGCGCAACCGACAGTCTCAATGTCGAGGACAGCGCGCTCACGCAGCTGCAGGATCAGCTGCAAAGCGTGCGCGATCTCGCGCTCGAGGCCAACAGCGGCACGGCTTCCGCGGCGGACCTGAGCGCCATCGCGACCCAGGTCCAGCAGATCCAGGGGAGCCTCTTGTCCGTCGCCAATACCCAGGACGGCAGCGGCAACTACATCTTCGCGGGCTACTCGACGCAAACGCAGCCGTTCGCGCAAAGCGCGACCGGCGCGACCTACAGCGGCGATCAAGGCCAGCGGCAGGTGCAGATCGGCGCCGGTCAGACGGTGGTCGTCGGCGACAACGGCGATCTGGTGTTCAATCAGATCAAGACCGGCAACGGCACGTTCAACGTCACCGCCGCGAGCGGCAACACGGGGTCAGGACTCATCGGCGCGACCGCGGTGACCGATCCGGCCGATTACAACGGCGGCACTTATTCCATCGATTTCACGGCGCCCGACACGTATAAGGTGGTCAACGCCGGCGGCACGGTGGTGACCACCGGCACGTACACGAGCGGTCAGGCCATCTCGTTCGCGGGCGTTCAAGTGACGCTCTCGGGTCAGCCCGCCGCCGGCGACTCGTTCAGCGTGGCACCGAGCGCCGACCAGAGCATCTTCACGACGGTGCAGAATCTCGTCAATGCCTTGCAATCGGCCTCGGCCACGCCGGCGGCCCAGGCGCAGCTCGGCAATTCCATCGCGAGCGCGATCAACGACATCAATCAGGCGCTCGATCAGACGCAGACGGTGCAATCGAGCGTGGGCGCGCGCTTGAACACAATTACCACCGCGCAATCGGTCGGAACCAGCCAGCAGACCCAGCTGCAGGAATCGATCTCGAATTTGCAGAGCCTCGATTACCCGAGCGCGGTCACGAGCCTCGACTCGCAAAACACCACGCTCAGCGCGGCGATGGAGGCGTTCACGCAGACGCAGGGCCTGTCGCTGTTCAAGTACCTCGCCGGCTGAGCCGAGCGGTGGGCGCCCGCGAGCGCGGCGCCGGCGTCCTGGGACGGGACGCTAGTGATGATGGCCGCCCGCGCCGTGTACGTGCCCATGCTCGAGCTCCTCCGCGGTCGCACCGCGCACTTCGACCACCTCGACGTCGAAATGCAAGGTCTGATCGGCGAGCGGGTGATTGCCGTCGAGGGTCACCATATCCCCGGCCACCGCGGTCACCGTGAACAGGCGCACCCCCTCGTCGGTCTGCGCGCGAAACTGCATTCCCTTGCGAACTTCGCCCGAGCCCTGCAGCGAGCGCTTCGGCACGCGCTGCACGAGAGCTTGGCTGCGCGAGCCGTAGCCTTCCGCAGGCGAGAGCGTCACCGATATCCGATTGCCGTCCGTCTTGCCCTCCAGGGCCTTCTCCAGGCCGGGAACGAGATTTCCATGACCCTGGATGTAGGCGAGCGGATCGCCTCCGGCCGAGCTGTCGAGCACCTTGCCGTCGTCGTCCTTGAGCGTGTAATGAATCAGAACCACACTGTCCGCCGCTATCTCCATTCGATTCTCCCGCGCGTGCGCGCCATATTCACATTCCAGCTTACCCAACTATTTTGCCAAGTGCGCCTCGAGATCGTAGGGACTCGATTTGGTGATGCGCACCAGGGCCCAATCGCCGACCTTGAGTCGCGCGCCGTCGACGATGCGCACGACCCCGTCGATCTCGGGCGCATCGCTCGATGAGCGGGCGATCGCCGCATCGTCATCCACCCGGTCGACCAGCACTTGCAGGGTACGGCCGATTTTCTTCTTGAGGCGCTTGGCGCTGATCCCGGCTGCGAGCTCCATGAATCGCTCGCGCCGCTCGCGCTTCACCTCGTCCGGAACGACCGCTTCCATCAGGGCATTGGCCGCCGCGCCCTCGACCGGAGAGTACTCGAAGCATCCCACTCGATCGAGCTCGGCGCTCTTAAGCCAATCGAGGAGCTCGGAGAAATCCTCTTCGGTCTCGCCGGGAAATCCGACGATGAAGGTGCTCCGGATCGTGATGTCCGGCACCGCGCGCCGCCACGCGGCGATACGCTCGAGCGTGTTTTCGGCCGCGGCAGGGCGTCTCATGAGCTTCAAGATGCGCGCGCTCGCGTGCTGAAAGGGAATGTCGAGATAGGGCAGGATGCGCCCATCGGCCATGAGCTCGACCGCTTGATCGACGTGCGGGTAGGGATAGACGTAGTGCAGCCGAATCCACACCTTGAGCTCGCCCAGCGCCTCGGCAAGATCGTAGAAGCGCGTGCGCCGCTGCCGGCCGCGCCAGGGCTCCTCGGCGTACTTCAAGTCGACGCCGTAAGCGCTCGTATCCTGCGAGATGACCAGGATCTCCTTGACGCCCGCGCGCGCCAGACCCTCCGCCTCGCGCAGCACGTCGCCGATCGGCCGGCTCGCCAGCCGCCCGCGCATCGAGGGG
>JBEKVP010000486.1:0-2662 GCA_049513935.1 Steroidobacteraceae bacterium | reverse complement strand
TGGCATCTCCTCACCAACAAGGGCGATATCATCGCCGAGCACGTGGTCTGCGCAACCGGCAACTACGCCCGGCAGACCGGACGCCTGTTCGGCCTCAACGTGCCGTCGATTCCGGTCGAGCATCAATACATCGTGTACGACGAATCGCCCGAGCTCAAAGCGTACCGCAAGGGCGGCGGCCGCGAGCTCGCGGTGCTGCGCGAATCGGATCAGTCCTACTACCTGCGCGAAGAGCGCATGGGCTGGATCTTGGGCCCCTATGAGGCGGGTGCGCCGGCGCGTTTTGCCGACGGCGTGCCGGAGTGGTTCGGCAAGAGCTTGTTCGAGGGCGACCTCGAGCGCTTGCTGCCGCACGTCGAGGCTGCGCAGCGGCGCGTGCCCTCGCTCGCGACCTGCGGCATCAAGGACATCGTGAACGGCCCCATCGCGTACTCGCCCGACGGCAGTCCTCTGATCGGCCCCGCGTGGGGCGTGCGTAATGTATGGCTCAACGAGGGCCACAGCTTCGGCATCACCGCGGCCGGGGGTTCGGGCTGGCAGCTCGCGGAGTGGATCGTCGAGGGCGAGCCCGGCATCGACATGATGGCGGTCGACCCGCGCCGCTACGGTCCCTACACGAGCAAGCGCTACGTCGTGCAGAAGAACGAAGAGACGTACCGCAACGTTTTCGTCATTCACTTTCCCGACGAGGAGCGCCCGGACGCGCGGCCGGCCAAGACCAGCCCGGTCTACGACAAGCTGAAGAGGATGGGCGCGGTGTTCGGCCAGCGTTACGGCTGGGAGCGCGCCAACTGGTTCGCGCCCCCGGGCGTCCCGCCTAAGGACAAGTGGAGCTTCCGGCGCTCCAACTACTTCGAGCACGTGGGCAACGAGGCGCAGAACCTGCGCCGCCACGTGGGGATGATCGATCTGACGCCCTTCACCAAGCACGAGGTCACGGGACCTGGTGCGGAGGCATGGCTCGACAGCTTGGTCGCGAACAAGGTCCCGACCAAGATCGGCCGCATGGCGCTTTCCCATGCGCTCACCCGGCGCGGCGGCATCCGCTCGGAATTCACCATCACCAAGATCGCGGACGAGCACTTCTACGTGGTGAGTGCCGGCGCGGCCGAACGCTACGACGGCGACTACCTGCAGCAAACGCTGCCGAAATCCGGCGTCACCCTGCGCAACATCACCGGCAGCCGCGGCTGTTTCGTGGTCGCGGGCCCCCGCTCGCGCGATCTTCTGGCGAAGCTCGCCGAAGTCCCGTTGGACAACGCGGCGTTCCCCTGGCTCACCGGCCAGGTGGCCGAGGTCGGGCTCGCGACCGACGTCTACCTCTTGCGCGTCAATTTCGTCGGCGCGCTCGGCTGGGAGCTGCACTTTCCCATCGAGTACGCGCATCACTTGTTCGATGCGATCTTCGAAGCCGGTGCCGAGTTCAACATCCGCATGGCAGGCATGCGCGCCATGGAATCGCTGCGCGTCGAGAAGTCTTACCGCATGTGGGGAAGCGATCTCACGCCCGACTACACGCCGTTCGAGGCCGGGCTCGACCGCTTCGTGCGCATGAACAAGGGACCTTTCCTCGGCAAGGAGGCGCTCGAGCGGCAGCTTGCACAGGGCGTGCCGAACCGCTTCGTCACCTTCGAGGTGCACGGCGTGACGGACGCCGATCCGCTCGGCAACGAGCCGCTCTTCGACGGCAAGGGCCGCCTCGTCGGGCGCGCGACGGCCGGCTACTACGGCCATGCCCTCGGCAAGAGCCTGGGGCTCGGCTACGTGAAGCCGGAGTTCGCCGGCGTCGGCAGCGAGCTCACCATCGAGATCCTGGGCGAGCGCAAACGCGCGACGGTGCTGGTGGATTCGCCGTATGATCCCGAGAATCGGGATCTTCGAGCCTGAGACCCTCCTAAGACAATTCATGAGCAGGCAGCCATTCTCCGCCTTCGCGCTGATCAAGCGCGGTCTGTCGGGTCATCGCAGCTGGGAACCGCAGTGGCGAAAGCCCTCACCGAAGGCGAGCTACGACGCGATCATCGTCGGCGGCGGCGGCCACGGTCTCGGGGCGGCCTACTACCTCGCTAAAGAGCACGGCCTCACCAACATCGCGGTGCTGGAGAAGGGCTGGATCGGCGGGGGCAACACCGGCCGCAACACGACTATCATCCGCTCGAACTACCTGTTCAACGAAAGCGCGGCGCTCTACGACCACGCCGTTAAGCTGTGGGAAACCCTTGCGCAGGTTCTAAACTACAACGTGATGTTCTCCCCGCGCGGCGTGATGATGCTCGCCCACACCGTGCACGACATCCAGGTCTTCAAGCGCCACGTGCACGCCAACCGCTGCAACGGCGTCGACAACGAGTGGCTCGAGCCCAACGAGGCGAAGGCGTTCTGCCCGCCGCTGAACATTGAAAACAACATCCGCTACCCGGTGCTCGGCGCGGCGCTGCAGCGGCGCGGCGGCACGGCCCGGCACGATGCCGTCGCCTGGGGCTACGCGCGCGCCGCCGATGCGCTCGGCGTCGACATCATCGAGAATTGCGAAGTGACCGGCATCAAGAGGGACTCGCGCGGGGCGATCGAGGCGGTAGAAACAACGCGCGGCCTCATCCGCACCGGCAAGCTCGGTGTCTCGGCGGCCGGCCACACCAGCGTCGTGCTGGGATTCGCCGGC
>JBEKVP010000485.1:0-2670 GCA_049513935.1 Steroidobacteraceae bacterium | reverse complement strand
GGCGGCGGCGCGCGCGGACGCGGTCATCGCCACCGGCCGCAGCGACTATCCGAATCAAGTGAACAACGTGCTGTGCTTTCCGTTCATCTTTCGCGGCGCGCTCGATGTCGGGGCCACCACCATCACGCGCCCCATGGAGATCGCCGCGGTCCATGCGCTCGCCGGCCTCGCCCGGCAGGAGCAGTCCGACATCGTCGCGGCCGCTTACGGCGGCATTGAGGAGCTCCGCTTCGGGCGCGGCTATCTCATCCCGAAACCCTTCGATCCGCGCTTGATCGTGAAGATCGCGCCGGCAGTCGCGAAGGCCGCGATGGACTCGGGCGTCGCCACCCGGCCGATCGCGGATCTCGACGCCTACGGCCAGCGGCTGCAGCAGTTCGTGTATCACAGCGGCACGCTGATGGCGCCCATCTATGCGGCCGCGCGCAAGATCGCGCCGGAGCGCAGCCGCGTCGTCTACGCCGAGGGCGAGGATGAGCGGGTGTTGCGTGCAGTGCAGATCGCAGTCGACGAGAAGCTCGCGGTCCCGATCCTCGTCGGCCGGCCGGCCGTCATCGAGCGCGCCATCAAGCGTTACGGACTGCGAGTGCGCATCGGGGAGCATTTCACCGTCGTCAATCCAGAGCACGACGAGCGCTACCGGGAGTATTGGCAGGCGTACTATCAGATCGCGCGCCGCAACGGCGTCACGGCCCAGTACGCGAAGCTCGAGATGCGACGGCGCACCACGCTGATCGCCGCCATGCTGCTCAAGAAGGGAGAGGCGGACGGGCTCATCTGCGGCACCATCTCGACCACCGCCCGGCACTTGAAGTATATCGACCGTGTGATCGGGAGGCGGCCGGGAGTCAACGTGTACGGTGCGATGTCCGGACTCATCCTCCCGGGGCGCCAGGTGTTCCTGGTCGATACCCACGTCAATCTCGATCCGACCGCGGACCAGATCGCGGAGATCACCGAGCTCGCCGCCGATCAATTGCGCGCATTCGGGCTCGTGCCCAAGGCGGCGCTTCTGTCGCACTCGAATTTCGGCTCGAGCGAGGCGCCGTCGGCTTTGAAAATGCGCGCGGCGCTCGCGCTCCTCAGCGTGCGCGTGCCGGAGTTGGAGGTCGACGGCGAGATGCACGGCGATTGCGCGCTGGATGAGGCGGCGCGCCGGGCGGTGCTTCCCGACAGCGCGCTCCGGGGCAGCGCGAACCTCCTGGTCTGCCCCAATCTAGACAGCGCCAACATCGCCTATAACCTGCTCAAATCCGCGGCCGGACACAACGTGGCGATCGGGCCGATACTGCTCGGCTGCGCGGCGCCGGCGTACATATTGACCCCGGCGGCCACCGTGCGGCGCATCGTCAACATGACGGCGTTGTGCGTGGTCGAGGCGAACCGCAGCGGCCCACCCGCGACCGCTGGCCGCTAGGGCGCTCAGCCGCCGCTCGCTCAACTCTCGAGCGCTGTCACGCCGGGCGCGTTCTCGCCGAGCGCGTTCGCAGCGAGCGCCAGCGCGCCCAAGGGGCCCGCGAGCGCACCGAGTGCGGGGGCAGCGACGAAGCGATCGATGTCGTCGCTCATCTCGGGCCGATCGATATAGCCGTTGAGGCTTTGGGCGAGCTGTCCGCGCATGAGCCCGAGCAGCTCCGGCCGCGCCTCCGCGATTCCGCCGCCGATGAGAATTCGCCGCGGCGCCGTGGTCAGCACCAACGCCTGCAGGAGTTGCGCGAGCGCGTGCGCGACCGTTGCCCAAACGGGATCTTGCGGGGGAACGAGGTGCGCCTCCATCCCCAAGCGCGCTGCAATCGCCGGGCCCGAAGCGAGGCCTTCCACGCAATCGCCGTGAAACGGACAGCTCCCGGGCCACCGGTCGTTGGGCGACCGTGCGATGCGCAGATGGCCGAGCTCGGGATGCAAAAAGCCGTGCGCCAGGCCGCCGTTCACGCACAGCCCGACGCCGATGCCGGTTCCGACGGTGACGTATGCGAAATCGGCCAGACCGCGCGCCGCGCCCCAGCGCCCCTCCGCCAAGGCGGCGCCGTTCACGTCGGTATCGAAACCCAGCGGAACATCGAGCGCCCGGAAGCGCGCAGTCACCGGCGTACGGCGCCACCCGGGCTTCGGCGTGGAGGTGATCCATCCGTACGTCGGCGAGTTGCGATCCAGATCGATAGGTCCGAACGAGGCGATGCCGAGCGCGCGGATCGGACCGTGCGCCGCGATGCCGCGGCGAAGCTCCTCCTCGAGGCGCTGCAAAGTGGCCGCGGAGTCTGCACCGGTCGGCATCGCGGTGCGCATGCGGATGTCGCCGGGGCCCGTACCGATGAGGCACACGCACTTCGTGCCTCCGAGCTCAATGCCGCCCAGCAACGGCGCCGAATCCCTCATGGGCTCGAGTGTAGCGCGATCGCGGTAAAGAAAAATCTACACGAAAACGCGGCCCGCATCGGTTATCTTTGGCGCGTGTCTACCAGCGAAGATCGCCCCGACCCGGATGCGCTGCTGGCGAAGGTCATGCAGCAGGAATCGGCGGCGCGGCGCGGGAAACTACGCATTTACTTCGGCTCCTCGGCAGGGGTCGGCAAGACCTACTCGATGCTGGTCGCCGCGGGGAAACTCCGCAGCGAGGGCAACGCCGTGCTGGTCGGCGTGGTCGAGACCCACAGCCGGGCAGAAACCGCG
>JBEKVP010000484.1:0-2672 GCA_049513935.1 Steroidobacteraceae bacterium | reverse complement strand
GATCACGGTCGCCCGCGACGTGACCGCACTGCATCGACAGCAGGAGGCGCTGCGCGCGGCGCAGGCGACGCTGCAGTCCCGATTGGCGGCACTTCGCGACGCCAACCGCAATCTATCGCGCGAGATCGCCGCGCGGCGCAAGGCCGATGCGGCCATGCGCCGCAATAACCAAGCGCTCGGCGCAACGGTGAAGCAGCTCGAATCGTTCCACCGCGACGGCGAGGCGCTCTCGCAGATGGCCGAGCTCTTGCAGTCGTGCACGCAGCGCGAGGAGGCCTACGAAATCGTGCGCGAGACCGGGGCGCGGCTGTTCCCCGACTCCGCGGGCTCGCTGTTCATCTACCGCGAGTCGCGCGACGTGGTGGAGCACGTGAGTTCCTGGGGCGGCGGCCGCACAGCGCACAAAACGCTCGCGCCGGAGGAATGCTGGGCGCTGCGCCTCGGCAACCCGCACTTCGTGCCGCGCAACGGCGCCATCCGCTGCCGTCATGCGCACGAGGAGACCGGCAGCTACGTCTGCATACCGGTCCACGGGCAAGGCCAGGTGCTCGGCCTGTTCCACATTGCGGCGCAAGTCGATGCACGCACGCGGCGCCCGGCGCGCGACATCGAGCAGCGCCTGCGCGCGCTGAGCGACCGCGTGGGACCCGCGATTGCGAATCTCAAGCTGCGCGACGCGCTGCGCGAGATGGCGCTTCGCGACGGCCTCACGGGTCTATACAACCGACGCTATCTGGAGGACGCCCTCGCTCGCGAGATCCACCGGGCCGAGCGCGGCCGGAAACCCGTGTCGGTGATCATGATCGATATCGACCACTTCCGGCTGTTCAACGACAAGTACGGCCACGACGCCGGCGACTTCGTGCTGAGCGCCCTGGCGCGCTCCATCATGAATAGCATCCGGCCATCCGACATCGCCTGCCGCTACGGCGGCGAGGAGCTCACGGTGGTGCTGCCCGAGGCGAATCTGGAATGCGCGCGCGAGCGCGCCGAGCAGTTGCGCCTGGCGATCCGCGATACCAACTTGACGCGCCTCGGGCAGAGTTTGCCGCCGCCCACCGCCTCGTTCGGCGTCGCCGCCTACCCCACCAACGGCGCCAAGCCGGCAGACCTTTTGAGGATGGCGGATCACGCCCTGTACTGCGCCAAGCACGAAGGCCGGGATCGGGTCTGCGTGGCCGATCAGGAGCCCGCGCTCACCGTCGGTTCGTGATGACGCGCGGCTGCTAGTCGAACGATTACGGATGCCCAACACATCGTCAATTCGCGGCGTGCTCATCGTCGGGGCCGGCCCGACCGGTTTGGCATTGGCGCTGTGGCTGACCCGGCTCGGCGTGCCGGTGAGAATCATCGACAGCACCGCGGAGCCCGGCACGACCTCGCGCGCGCTGGCCGTGCAAGGCCGCACGCTCGAGTTCTACCGCCAGATTGGCCTCGCCGAGGCCGCCGTTGAGCGCGGACGCCGCGTGCAGGCCTTCAATCTGTGGGTGTCCGGCCGGCGGCGAACGCGTGTGGTGTTCGGCGATTTGGGCGAGGGCCTCTCCCCCTATCCGTACGCGCTCGTCTACCCCCAAGACGAGCACGAGCGCCTGCTGATCGAGCGGCTCGCGGCGCTCGGGGTCGAGGTCGAGCGCCGCTGCGAGATGCTGAGCTTCGAGGAGCCGGCCGGATGCGTGATCGCGCGCTTGAAGCGGCCGGACGGCACCCTCGAGACGTGCGAGGCGGCCTATCTCGCGGGCTGCGACGGGGCGCACTCCACCGTACGCAATGCGCTCGGCATTGGGTTCGGCGGCGGCACCTACGCGCATCTGTTCTACGTTGCGGACGTGCAGGCGGGCGGCGCCGTGTTGAACGATGAGTTGCACGGCGCGTTCGACCGGAGCGACTTTCTGGTCTTGTTTCCCCTGAAGGCCGCCGGCCACGTGCGGCTGGTCGGCGCAGTGAGCGCACAGGCCGAGCAGGCGCGCGCGGGCCTGTCCTGGGAGGATGTGAGCCGAAGCGTGATGAGCTGGCTGCCGATCGAGGTCGAGCGCGTCAACTGGTTCTCGACTTACCGCGTGCATCACCGGGTGGCGGAGCACTTTCGCAAGGGTCGCGCCTTCCTGTTGGGCGATGCCGCGCATATCCACAGCCCCGTCGGCGGCCAGGGCATGAATACGGGGATCGGCGATGCGGTGAATCTCGCGTGGAAGCTCGCGTCCGTGTTGCTCGGCCGAGCGGGCGAGACGATCCTTGACAGCTACGAGCCCGAGCGCATCGCCTTCGCGAGGCGGCTGGTCGATACCACGGACCGCGCTTTCACCGCGGTCACGAGCTCCGCGCGGACCGCGCGCTTCCTGCGCCTGCAGGTTTTGCCGTTCTTCCTGCCGCTCATCTTCCGGACCGCGGCGGCGCGGCGGTTTTTGTATCGCACGGTATCGCAGATTTCCGTCAACTATCGCGGCTGCGCTTTGAGCGAAGGCTGCGCCGGCAAGGTGTACGGCGGCGACCGGCTGCCGTGGGTGCCGGGAAGCGGATCGAGCGACAACTTCACGCCGCTCTCCTCGCTCGCCTGGCAGGTGCACGTCTACGGCGCGGCAAGCCCGGGCCTCACGAGCGTGTGCGCGGCCCGCGGCTTGCCGCTGCACGTCTTTCCTTGGCGCGTGCCGATCGCGGAGACCGGGCTGAAGCGC
>JBEKVP010000483.1:0-2676 GCA_049513935.1 Steroidobacteraceae bacterium | reverse complement strand
GTGCGACCGGGTGCTGTTCCTGTCGCACGGCAAGGTGTTGCTCGAAGGCGACCCGAACACGCTTCCGCAGGAGCACGGCGCGACCACGCTCGAAGAGCTCTTCATCCGCGTGACGCGTGAGCCCTTGGTGCACGCAACGGGCATGATTGCATGAAGATTCGGCCGATCGCCGGCATCGTCTTGCGGCAGCTCTATTTGATGCGCGGCAGCCCCGTGCGGGTATTCGGCATGCTCGTTTGGGTGACCATCGACATCGTGCTGTGGGGGTTCATCACGCGCTATCTCAACACGGTCAGCGGCTCGGGCGTGAACTTCGTGCCCGCGCTCCTCGGGGCGGTGCTCCTGTGGGATTTCTGCGAGCGCATCATGCAGGGGGTGAGCACGGCCTTCCTCGAGGATGTGTGGTCGCGCAATTTCCTGAATCTGTTCTCCTCGCCCTTGTCGATTTCCGAATATGTCGCCGGGCTGGTCATCACCAGCATCATCACGAGCTCCATCGGCCTCGTCGTCATGCTGCTGCTCGCCGTGGGCGTCTTTCATCTTCAGATCTTCACGCAGGGATTGCCGCTCGCGGCGTTCGTATTGCTGCTGTTCGTGTTCGGCATCACCCTGGGGATCATGGCGACCTCGATGGTGCTGCGCTTCGGCCCGGCCTCCGAATGGCTACTATGGCCGCTCGCGGCCCTGCTCTCGCCGTTCGCCGCGGTCTTCTATCCGGTCTCCATCCTGCCGACGTGGATGCAGTGGGTGGCGCACGCGTTGCCGCCCTCCTATGTGTTCGAGGGGATGCGCGGTCTTTTGAACGGACGGGGTTTTCCCGGGCACCTGCTGATTCGAGGCGCCGGGGTGGCCGCGGTGGAGTTGTTCGGCGCAGCGTATCTCTTCGGGCGTATCTATCGCCGCGCGGTGCGCAGCGGCCTGCTCGCCCGCTACAGCGCGGAAGGAACCGTCTGAGCCCTCCCGGAAAATTCGCGCAATAATTTCTCGACCCGGCCCTGCGATCAAGGCGCAACGATGCCGAGGCTCCCCTCGACGATCTCGAGGAACGTGCGCGCCTCGCGCACGATGAAGCGCCGCGCCAGAGCGAACGCGAAGTTCTCGCGGGCTGCCGCGTCGGCCTTGAGCCGCGCTCGATAAGCCTCGTAGGCAGCGAGCGAGTCAAACGCAATCAGTCCGAAGGCCTCGTAGTTGGTGCCCTCATGCGGCAGAAAGTATCCGATGAGGCGGCCGCCACAGCGCGGGATGATGGCCATCCAGCCCGCCGCATACTGCTCGAAGGCGGCTCGCTCGGCGGGGTCGATCTCGTAGCGGATGACGCAGGCGATCATGGCAATTATTCCGTGACTGTCCCTAGGCTGAAAATGTAGCCGGTTGCAACGTATCAATGGTTCGTTTAACGTCGAACTATGAAGGACGGGCCGAACATCGCACGGATTGCCTCGCTCCTCGGCGACCCGGCCCGCGCCGACGTGCTCACGGCGTTGATGGCGGATCGCGCGTTGACCGCGACCGAGCTCTCCGCGATCGCGGGCGTCACCAAGCAGACCATGAGCGCGCATCTTTCGAAATTGGTCGAGGCGCGGCTGGTGACGGTCGACCCGCTCGGCCGGCACCGCTACTTCCGCCTGGCCGACGCGGACGTCGCCGATCTGCTCGAATCCTTGATGGGCGTGGCGTTCCGCACGGGAGCGGTGCGCTTGCTCGCGAGCCCGCGCGAGCCGGCGCTCCGGAAGGCGCGCGTCTGCTACGACCACCTCGCCGGCGAGCTCGGCGTGAAGGCCTTCGAGTCGCTGCTCCGCGGCGGGGTATTCGTACGCACCGCCGACGGCATCAGGCTCACGGAGGCCGGCGTGCGGTGGTTTGCCCACTTGGGCGTCGACACCGCGGGGCTCGCCGGCCAGCGCCGCATGCTCTGCCGTCCCTGCATGGATTGGAGCGAGCGGCGCCAGCATCTCGCGGGCGCCTTGGGCTGCGCCTTGTTGTCGCGGGTCTGCGAGCTCAAGTGGGCGAAGCGGGATAGGGACTCGCGCGTCATCCGTTTCACGCAGCGCGGACAGCAATCCTTCGTCGAGCTCGTCGCCAGGGTGCGGCCGGCGCCCGGCGTCGCGGCGGCGCCCGGGAGCGCGGTGGCCCCCGGAGCCGCGGTCGCGCCGTGAGCGCCGCGCAGGCCGCTGCGGCCCCGGCGTCCGCAGACGCGATTCCCTGGCGGGTGGTGCCGCCACTCTTGAGCACGGCGCTGACCATGCTCGGCGCGGGCGTGCTCGGATCGCTCCTGCCGTTGCGATTCTCGTCGATGGGGTTGTCGCCCGGCATGATCGGCCTGATCGCGACAGCGGAGGCGCTCGGGTTCCTGGCGGGCTGCCTGTACGCGCACCGGATCATCGCGCCGGTAGGCCTCGAGCGCGCGTACGCCGCGTTCGCGGGGATGAAGGCGGTGGCGATCCTGAGTCTGGCGTTCGCCACGAGCGCACCCGCGCTGACGACCTTGAAGAGCTTCGCGCCGGCG
This sequence comes from Steroidobacteraceae bacterium, assembly GCA_049513935.1. GTDB lineage: Bacteria > Pseudomonadota > Gammaproteobacteria > Steroidobacterales > Steroidobacteraceae > Bog-1198. Next base: position 170 of record JBEKVP010000483.1, on the reverse strand, counting down.
GGCGCAAGGCCGTCGAGCGCGCGCGAGTCACCATTGCGAAGCTGGCGCACCTGCGCTGAGTCGGCTTCGGCCTCGGCCATCGTGGCGAGCGCCTCGCGCATCCCGATCATCGCGACCGGATTTTCTCCGCCGCGGCTTCCGGGGACGGCGTCGGCCAGCGCTTCGAGCAC
>JBEKVP010000482.1:0-2683 GCA_049513935.1 Steroidobacteraceae bacterium | reverse complement strand
CGAGCGGGTGCTCATCACCACGCCGGCCGCGGGCGTGAATCCCATGCTGGTGTCGATGCTCTTGCCGTCGAGCACAGCGGCAAGGCTCGCGCCGTTGCCGAGATGCGCCAGTATCACGCGGCCCCGGGTCGCGGCGCGGTCGCCGGCGCGTGCCAGCTCCGCCATCAGATACGCATAGGACAAGCCGTGAAAGCCGTAGCGCTGCACGCCCTGCGCCTGGTAGCGGCGCGGGACGGACAGCAGCGTGGCGACGCGCGGCATGCTGCGGTGAAACGCCGTGTCGAAGCACGCCACCTGCGGCAACCCGGGATGCGCGCGGCTCATATGCTCGATCAGCTCGATCTCGCGCGGCAGGTGCTCCGGGTCGTACGGCGTCATGCGCCGGAGTTCGGCCAGCAGCGCGGGGGTGACCCGCTGCGGGTCCGAATGCTGCATGCCGTGCACGACGCGGTGCCCGACCGCGCCGACCGTGGCGAACGACGCATGCGATGCGAGCCACGTCATGAGATGCTCGACGGCGCTCCCGTCCACCTCGATGTGCTCGGGGGACGCCGCGCCGCGCCCGGGCTCCTCCGCCGTCAGCGTGGTGCCGCTCAAACCGATGCGCTCCATTTTTCCCGCAAGTACTTTGCGGCGGCCGCCGCCATCGTATACCGCGAACCGGATGCTGGAAGAACCCGCGTTGATCGTGAGCACATTGCGCATCCGCGAAGTCTGCCACAGTGTTGATTACAAGTAGCCGAGCAGGAACGTCTGCGAATGTAGGACAAACACCTACGTACGCGTCCGGGGTTGTGTACGAGCGCGGCGCCCGTCAGACTAGCGCGCATGTCCCATTATCACTCCGTCGTTTGGATCGATCATCACAAGGCCACGGCCTGGCAGTTCACCTCCACCGAGGAGCAGCGCAAGGTCGTGCACGCGCACGACCAGCATCAGCAGGTTCACAACCGCAAGAGCACGCACGGCGGCCACAAACAGGCGGCCGACCCCAAGTTCTTCGAGGAAGTGGCCGAGGCGCTCGCCGGTGCGCATGAAATTTTGATCATCGGGCCGGCCCAGACCAAGCTGGAATTTGCCGCATTTCTGAAAACGAAGCACGCACCGCTCGCACGCGGCATCGTGGCCGTGGAAAGCGCCGATCACCCGAGCGACGCGGAAGTGCTCGCCTACGCGCGGCGGCATTTCAAGGAGCTCGATCGCATGTTCGTGCCCGCCGCTCCCGGCGCCGCCGACGCTTTGCCGCCCGCCTGAGAAGAGTGCCGGCGGACGCTGCGGCGCGGCGCGCTCGCTGATGCGCCCGGGCGTCAGCCCTTCAGCGCCAGCAGCCAGCTCACGCACAGCAGCAGCGCGGCGATGCATCCCGCGGCCGCCTGAAACGCGGCGCCGCGCGCACGCGGCAGCCCGGCCCGGGCGAACGCCCATCCGAGCGCGGTCCCGGCGCTGAATCCGAGGAAATGGCCCAACACGTCGACGTGTTCGTTGCCGGCGCCGAGCAGCGCCAACAGGCATACGCCGGCGAACAGCGGCGCCCAACGATACAGCCGGCGCTCGCGCGGATTGAGCCGCTGACCCCAGCCGAACCCGGCGAGCAATCCGAGTCCGGCGAATACCGCGGTGGACGCTCCCGCGGCGCGGTGCCACGCCGGCGACACCCACATTTCGATGCCGTTGCCGGCGGCGCCCGCCAGCAGAATGCTGAGCCACGCGAATCCCGGGCCGAACATGCGGCCGGCGAGCGCGCCGATGCCGACGCCGAACAGCAGGTTGCCGAGCAAGTGCTCTTGATCCCAATGCAAGGTCAAGGCGGTGAACGCGCGCCACCACTGCACCGCCCCGCCGGAGGCCGACTTGAGCGCGCCCGCGTCGAACCAGTCGACATCGAACAATTGGATCCCGGCGCAATAGGCCACCAGAATGAGTACGCCGGCGTACCCAGCCGCGCCGAGCGCGCTGCCGCCGAACGGCACGATCGACGCCGGCGCTTCGCGCCGCGCGCTGCGCTCGGCCGCGTAGCGCCCGAGTTCGTCGCGCGCGGCCTCCGCCGCCGCGGGCGCCACCAGCAGGAGCCAGGCGCCGGCCGCCTCGAGGCGATCGTAGGCGATGCCCTTGGCCTCCAGCACCAGTGCGAATTCGAGGCTCTGCGCCTTCGAGCCGCGCAACACCGGCACCGCCGCAACGTGCGCATCGCCGGGACTCTCGCTTCGCGTTTCATCGTGCACGGGCGCTCCTATGGGGTCGCCGCCGCAACAATTCAACCGGGAGCCTGTTGCGGTAATCGTCGTACGGTCTTGTTACGATGCGCCGGTAACCGCACCCACCCCACATTCGCCGCAGGAGAAACCCACATGTTCAAGCAGGCTCTCGTCCTTTCCGTCGTCGGACTGTCCGTTTGCGCGGCGGCGCTCGCCGCCGACGCCGGGCGCAGCTACGTACCGGCCCCCGCGCCCGTCGGCAACGCGCCCGCGGCGCCGTTCAGCGAGGGCGTCATGGTGGGCGGGACGTTCTACGTCGCGGGGCACATCGGGATGGATCCGGCGACCAACAAAGCCGCGGCCGACGCCGACGCCGAAGCGCATCTCGTCCTCGATGCGGTGAAGCACACGCTCCACGAGGCCGGTTTATCGATGGACGATCTCGTGTCCGTGACCGTGTACTGCACGGATCTCGGGCTCTACGACTC
>JBEKVP010000481.1:0-2684 GCA_049513935.1 Steroidobacteraceae bacterium | reverse complement strand
TGGCTGCTCGACTCCGCGGTCGGCTTCGACGTCGAGATCGGCGAGATCACCGAACAGATCGCCGCGCTCGCCCTGCAGGGACCGACCTCCTGCGCAGTGCTCAAGAGCGCGGGCCTCGGGGGCGTCGAGCGCCTGAAGCCGTTCGAGATCGGCTATTTCTCGCTCGGCGCGGCCCGCCTCATGATCTCGCGCACGGGCTTCACGGGGGATCTCGGCTACGAGCTGTGGATGGAGCCGCAGGCGGCGGAGCAGATCTGGGACGCGCTCCTGGAAGCCGGCCGCACGCGCGGTATCCGGCCCATCGGCTCTCAAGCGCTCAACATGGCGCGCATCGAGGCCGGGTTCTTGAGCCCGCACGTCGATTTCGTCTCCGCCGAGCAAACGATCCGCACCGGGCGCGACCGCTCGCCCCTCGAACTCGGGCTCGCGTGGCTCATCGACTTCGAGAAGGGCCATTTCAACGGGCGCCGCGCGCTCCTCGCGGAGCGGGCGAGGGGACTTAGGCGGCTCCTCGTCGGGCTGGACATCGCAGGGAACAAGCCCGCGCACAACGCACTCCTTTACTCGGCCGCCGGCGGCAGGCGCGAGGTGGGCAGCGTCACCTCGGCGACCTGGTCGCCGACTTGCAAGCGCAACATTGCGCTTGCTATGGTCGATGCACCGTATTTCGAGGTAGGCTCGACGGTCTGGGCCGACATTTACTTGAATCGAGAACTCGTCTGGGAGCGTCGAATGTCCCGAGCGACGGTGGTGGAGCGTCCCTTCTTTGCTCCGGATCGCCGCCGCGCGACGCCGGCGGGCGACTTCTAAGGGAACGAGCCGTAGTGCTCTCGCAACCGCAAAAAGTGCTCTCGCAGCAGCAAAAAGCGGATCGACCGTGGCTCGATCCGGACGCCAAGCCGCAGATCGTCATCGAAGGGGTCGGCAAGAGCTTCGGCGCGTTCACGGCGGTGGATGGCATCAACCTGCGCATCCACAAGGGCGAGATGTTCGCTCTCGTCGGCGGCTCGGGCTGCGGCAAGACGACGCTCTTGCGGATGCTCGCGGGATTCACCAATCCCTCCTCCGGCCGCATTCTCATCGACGACGTGGATATGACGCGAGTGCCGCCGTACGAGCGGCCGGTCAACATGATGTTCCAGTCCTACGCGCTCTTCCCCCACATGACGGTCGAGCAGAACGTCGGATACGGCTTGCGGCGCCTGAGACTCGAAGAAAGCATCAGGGTCAAGCGCATCCAGGAGGCGCTCGACATGGTGCAGCTCGGGGCCCTCGGCAAGCGCAAGCCGCATCAGCTCTCCGGCGGCCAGCGCCAGCGCGTCGCGTTGGCGCGCGCGCTCATCCGGCGTCCCAAGGTGCTGCTCCTCGACGAGCCGCTGAGCGCGCTCGACAAGAAGCTGCGCGAGCAGACGCAGTTCGAGCTCATGAACATCCAGTACCAGGTGGGTATCACGTTCGTGTTCGTCACGCACGACCAGGACGAGGCCATGGCGCTCGCCACGCGCATCGCGGTGATGAACCGCGGCCAGGTGGTGCAAGTCGGCACGCCCTCCGAAATCTACGAGTTTCCTCAGAACCGCTTCGTGGCGGATTTCATCGGTACCACCAACTTGTTCGAAGGGACCGTCAACGGCAACGAGCCCGGCCACATCGTCGTGCGCAGCGCCGAGGCGGGTTGCGATCTCATCGTCGATGACGTCGGGCGTTTCGGCAGCGGGCAACGCGTCTGGGTTGCACTGCGCCCGGAGAAGATCAGACTGAGCAAGGAGCCGGTTTCCGGAGACGTGGTGAACCAGATCAAAGGTACGGTATGGGAACTCGGTTATCTCGGCAATCGCTCGACGTACCGGATCAAAACGGAGACGGGCAAGACGGTCACCGTGTTTGCGCAGAACGACCGGCGCACCTCGGAGTGGTCGATCGATTGGAGCGACGAGGTGTATTTGAGCTGGACCCCGAACTGCGCAGTGGTACTGCATCAATGAGCGGCGTCCTGCGCTCGATTCGCGGCGCCAAGCGAACGATGCAGCTCGCCGCCGGCCTCCTGCCGCTCCTGTTTGCGGTCGCGGCGTTCGCCGCGAAGACGCAAAACGTGGTGCTCATCGTGAGCGACGGGCTGCGCTGGCAGGAGGTGTTCACGGGGGCCGAGGAGGACCTTCTGAACGACAAGGCGGGCGGCAGCTGGCTCTCGGATGAGGACCTGCGCAAGCGCTATTGGCGCACGACGCCCGGCGAACGGCGCGCAGCGCTCCTGCCTTTCATCTGGGGGACCGTGGCGAAGCAGGGCCAGATCTTCGGGAATCGAAATCTCGGAAGCGATGCGCACGTGACCAACGGCCGGGCGTTCTCTTACCCGGGCTACAACGAGATGACCACCGGCTTCCCTAACGATGCGATCGACCGAAACGACTTCGGTCCGAATCCGACGCCCACGGTATTCGAATGGCTCAATAAGTTCGATGAGTTCAAGGGACGCGTGGCGGTGTACGGTACGTGGAGCGTGTTCGACAACATCTTCAACAAGGCGCGCAGCGGTCTCATCATGCAGACCGGATGGACGCCGCCGAAAAAAGGTGGCGATACCCCGCGCGATGCGCTGCTGCGGCGGCTCTATGAGACGACCACGCCATTCGACGAGGAGGACGTCTACGATTCGTTCATCCAGGTGCCGCTCCTCGACTACG
>JBEKVP010000480.1:0-2685 GCA_049513935.1 Steroidobacteraceae bacterium | reverse complement strand
GATGTCCGCGTTCGCATTGAAGCTCATCTTCTCGAGGATTCTGCTGCGGTAGGTGCTCACGGTCTTCACGCTCAGGCTGAGCTCGTTCGCGATGTCCGAAACGCCGCGCCCGGCCGCCAGCTTGCAGAAGATCTGGAACTCGCGAGTCGAGAGGCGCGCATGCAGCGGCTTGTCGGGGTCGCCGTCCAGATCCGCGACCAGAATCTCCGCGAGCGCCGCGCTCACGTACCGGCGGCCGGAGAGCACGGTGCGCACGGCCTTCATCAGCTCCTCGGGAGCGCTGTCTTTGGACAGATAGCCGCTCGCGCCGGCGCGCAGCACGTTGACCGCGTATTGCTGCTCGGGCAGGCCGCTCATGACCAGAACCCGCACGCTAGGGTGGCCGGTTTGGATATGCCGCAGGATGTCGAGGCCGCTGCGGTCCGGCATGTGAATGTCGAGCAGCACCAGGTCCCATTCTTGCTTGCGCAGCAGGTCGAGCGTCTCGTTGCCGCTCGCCGCTTCGCCGACCGCATTGATGGTGGGATCGGCCTCCAGAAACTGCTTGAAACCCGCTCGGACGACCGCGTGATCGTCGGCGATCAATACTCGTGACACGACTTTGACTCTCCCCTATTGCTTCAGCTGCTCGCGCACTCACTGTGCGAGTAGCCGTTGAGCTTGTTGTACAAGGTCTTCAGGCTGCAACCCAGGGCATCCGCCGCGCGGCGCTTGTTGCCCTGGAAGTAATCGAGCGTCGCTTCGATCAGCGAACGCTCCATGTCATGGATTCGAGTTCCGACGCGAATGTCCAGCCGGTCGGGCTGCCGACCCTCGGCTCGGCTGGTCTGGATGAGCGGCGCGAGCTCGAGCGCCTGCTCCCCCAGTATGAACGCCCGCTCGACGCAATTCTTGAGCTCGCGCACGTTGCCGGGCCAGGTATGCTGGCGGAGCGTCATGCGCGCGAGCGGAGTGAGGCGCTTCTGCGTTCCGGCCTCTTCGTTGAGCTCCGCCAAGAAATGCTCGGCGAGCAGCTCGACGTCGCTTCCGCGGCTGCGCAGCGGCGGCAAATCGATCGGAAATACCGCGAGGCGATACAGCAAATCCTCGCGCAGCCGGCCGCTCTCTACGGCCTGCAGCGGACAGCGATTGCTCGCCGCGATCACACGCACGTCGGTGGACTGCTCGATGTTCGCGCCTACCCGGTAGAACTTGCCGCTCTCCAGCACCGGCAGGAGCCGCGTCTGCATGTCCGCCGGCATCTCGGTCAGCTCATCGAGGAGCAAAGTACCGCCGTTGGCGCGCTCGAAGACCCCTGCATGGCCGTGGACCGCGCCCATGAGACTGCCCTTCTCATAGCCGAAGAGCTCGGCCTCGATGAGTCCGGCGGGAATCGCCCCGCAGTTGATGGCAATGAACGGGCCGCCGCGGCGCAGGCTCCGATCATGGATCGATTGAGCGGCGAGCTCCTTGCCGGAACCGCTCTCGCCCGTCAGGAGCACGCTCGCCTCGGTCGGGCCCACCCGCTCGATCAGGCGAAACACTTCCTGCATGGCCGGGGACGCACCCAGCAAGGGTCCGGCCGCCGCGGGCGGAAACGAGAGTTCGGGAAAGCTGCTGCTGGCGACACTCATGACTCAGACCTCCGTTGAGGCGTCCGTGTAATCGTTACACTGCGCACGTCACGATTTGTAACCTGGGCCCCCGTGCACGTGCCATGGGTGCTTGCTGAACCTTCGCTCAGACTTCCGGCGAATTGGTGTCGGTGTTTGTCTGACAAGAACCCGACGCGGAACTTCGATGCGGCGGTCGATGCGGCATCGCGATCTCTACGGGCTCGCTTTGCCCCCACGCTCGTACCCGCACCGCCAGCAGGTGGTGAACTGCGCCTCGAGCTCCTCGTCGCATTCGCCGCAGATCCACGGCGCTTCAGCGCTCGGGGACGAGGCACTCTCGAGGACGCGGAGCGCGTTGCGCTCGTCGGCCTCCTCCACGTACAGCTGCGGCCAGGTCTCCATCATCGGCAGATCGCCCGCCGCGCCGGCGAGGTAGAGATTGCGCATCTCGCAGCGGATGCCCGCCGCGATGAGCACATTCCGGGCGTGCGCGACTTGCAGGAGCGAGGCCGCCCGATAGACGCGCTTCATCGGAGCGAACCCAAGAAGGCGCGCACGTCCTCGCCGCGCTCCAGCGTCTCGACCAGCGCCGAGCCGACCACGACGCCATCGACGTGATCCGCGAAACGCGCGACCTGCGCGCGCGACCTGATACCGAACCCCGCGCATACCGGGACCTTGGAGCAGCGCTTGACCCGGTCCATGTACTCGAGCACTTGGTCCGGCACCTCCGCCGACTTGCCCGTGGTCCCCGTCATGGTGACCGCATAAACGAAGCCCTGCGCCTCCCGGCACAGCATCTCCAACCGCGCCGCGGGCGTCACCGGCGTGACCATCTGCACGAGCGCGAGTCCCTCGCGCCCGAGCGCGGCCTTGAGATCGCCGCTCTCCTCGTACGGCAAGTCCGGCACGATGAACCCGGCGACGCCTGCCTCGCGTGCCGCACGCGGCAGCCGCTCGAGACCGAACGCGAGCAGCGGATTCAAGTAGCTCATGAGCAGCACCGGCGCGCTGCGCGGCTCGGGCAGCGCACGGATCTCCTCGAGGATCCACGGCAGCGTGACGCCGTCGGCGAGCGCGACGAAGCTCG
>JBEKVP010000479.1:0-2697 GCA_049513935.1 Steroidobacteraceae bacterium | reverse complement strand
AGAAATAGCCGTCGGCGTCGCGATACGCGCCGTCGCCTGCGAGATAGATCCGGTGATCGAACTTGCCGAAATAGGTCTGCAGGTAGCGCTCGTTGTCGCGCCAGATGGTGCGCGCAAGCGCGGGCCAGGGGCGGCGTATCACCAGGTAGCCACCGGCGCCCGGCGCTTCGATGTGCTTGCCCTCGGCATCGACAATGTCGGCGCGGATACCCGGTAGCGGCCGAGTGCAGGAGCCCGGTTTGGTAGCGGTCACCCCCGGTATCGGCGAGATCAGCGTGGCGCCGGTCTCGGTCTGCCACCAGGTGTCGATGATCGGGCAGCGACCGCGCCCGATCACGCGCTGATACCACATCCAGGCCTCGGGGTTGATCGGCTCCCCGACGGAGCCGAGCAGCCGCAGCCGCGACAAATCGTGACGCGCCGGTAGCTCATCACCGAGCTTCATGAGGGCGCGAATCGCGGTCGGAGCGGTGTAGAACACGCTCACCCGATGGGTCTCGCAGATCTGCCACAAGCGCGCGCCGTGCGGATAGGTCGGCGCCCCTTCGTACATCACGACGGTAGCGCCATTGGCGAGCGGACCGTAGGCGAGGTAGGTATGACCGGTGACCCAACCGACATCGGCGGTACACCAAAACACATCGTCCTCGTGCGGGTCGAAGATCCATTGGTAGGTCACCTTGGCCCACAACAGATAGCCCGCGCTCGCATGCTGGATGCCCTTGGGCTTGCCAGTGGACCCGGAGGTATAGAGCACGAACAGCGCATGCTCGGCCGCCACCCATTCCGGCTCGCACTGTGACGGCTGGCCCGCGGTGAGCTGCTCCCACCAATGATCGCGTCCCGGCTGCATCGGCACGCTCGCACCGGTGCGCCGCAGGACCACCACGCTGCGCACACTCGCACAGCCCGCGCCGAGGGCTTTGTCGACCGAGGCCTTGAGCGCCACCATCTGCCCACCGCGCCAGCCGCCATCGGCGGTCAGCACCACCGTGGCCTCGGCATCCTCGATGCGATCCTGCAGCGCGACCGAGGAGAACCCGGCGAACACGACCGAGTGGATCGCGCCGATGCGCGCACACGCCTGCATGGCGATGATCGCCTCGGGCACCAGCGGCATGTAGATCACGACCCGGTCGCCGGCTCTGACCCCCAGACCGCGCAGCGCATTGCCGAGGCGACAAACCTCGGCATGCAGCTCGCCATAGCTCAGCCGGCGCGTGTCGCCGGGCTCGCCTTCGAACACGATGGCGGCCTTGTCGGCGCGCTCGGCGAGGTTGGCATCGAGGCAGTTCCACGAGACGTTGAGCTCCCCGTCCGTGAACCAGCGGTAGTTGGGAGCCGCGCTCTCATCGAGCGTGACCGTGAAGGGCCGGCGCCAGCTGAGCTGCGTGCGCGCGAGCTGCGCCCAGAAGCCCAACGGGTCCTGCTCGGCCTGCCGGTGCAGCGCCGCCAGTGCCTCGGCGTCGAGGCGTGCGTGGCGTGCGAACTGCGGCGGTGGCGGAAAAGAGCGCGTCTCGCCGAGGACCGATTCGATGTGATCTGAGCTACCGCTGTGCTTCACTGCGCAACCCCCCCCGCTTTCCCGGTGCGCGTCGGATCAGCATAGCGCACGCGGCTGCGCTTAACCGCTCGCTCGCGCTACAATTTCCGGCGGCTGACGGCGGCCTGAGCGTCGGGCCGATTCACTACCCCATTACAAGGACCTTTCGATGAGCCACTCCCTCACCCGTCGCGATGCCCTCAAGAGTCTGGGACTACTGGTCGGCACTGCGACCGCGGCCGCGGCGCTGCCTGGGCGCAGCCCGCATGCGGCCGAAGCGCTGCCCCACCTCTCGCCCACGGACCCGACCGCCACGGCGCTCGGCTACCACGACAGCGCCCAGACGGTGGATGTCAAAGCGTTCCCCACCTTCAAGAGCAATCAGCGTTGCGATGACTGCCTGCAACTGCAGGGCAAGGCGGGCGACCCCTGGCGGCCGTGCAACCTGTTTCCGGGCAAGCTGGTGAATGCGGGCGGGTGGTGCCGCGTCTGGACTGCCAAAAGCTGACCGTCAGGCCAGCCAGCGGGCGATTCGATCGTGCAGCGGGCTGTGGCGCGGAAAGTGCGCGAGTAGATACTCCATCTGATCGGCCAGCACGCGGCGGCCCTTCAGAAAGATGTATTCCGCATAGGTGGGGGTGAACGGCACCGCGATCAGCTGCATCTTGGCCTGCTCGGGCGTGCGCCAGGCCTTCTCGTTGTTGCAGCGGCGGCAGGCGGCCACCACGTTGGTCCACACGTCGTGCCCGCCCTGACTGAAGGGGCGCACGTGATCGCGCGACAGCTCGCGGCTGGGAAAGCGGCCCGCGCAGTACATGCACAGGTAGGCATCGCGCCGAAACAGCGTCTCGTTGTTGAGCGGCGGCACATAGTCGTGTCGCGTGTTGCCCGGGTTACCGGTATGGCCGATGGTGGCGACGATCGAGCTCACCTCGAGCAGCGTGCGCCGGCCACTGCGGGCGTTCACCCCGCCATAGAGGCGATACAACAGCGAGCCGCAGGTATAGGCCACCTGCTCCTGGTGATAGAGCCGCGCGGCCTCGCGGTAATCGATCCATTCGAGCGGCATGCCGGTGACGTCGGCCCGCAGCACCATCTGCGACAGCCCGTGCAGCGCCGCGCGCGGCGCAAGCAGTTCCATTTCACCGTCGATC
>JBEKVP010000478.1:0-2697 GCA_049513935.1 Steroidobacteraceae bacterium | reverse complement strand
TACGGCGATCGCCCGCAACCCGTCGATGTCGGAGCGATAGGCCGGCGCACTGGCTACGTCGGAGAAATTACCGCGCGACAATGGGACCGCCGTGCGCGCTCGGCCTTTCAAGATCTCGTTATGCGCATCGCAGCTCCGTGCGCCCCGCATTTCGAATTCGGGGCGCGACCCGGCGCGGCCGCCATGCCTGGCTGCGGTTGACCGCGTGCCCGTTCATGTTTCTCCGGTTCGAGAAGCGGCACTAGCGCGGCTCGCGTGGCGCGTCTCGGGCGAGGCTCCATCCGTCCATCGAATCTTCGAGCGGAAGCTCTTCCGAATGAGGATATTCACCGGCTCCTCATAAAACAAGAACAGGAGGATGGCGATCAGCCAGGTGACGACGAACGTGACCCCGACGTAGAGAGGCCTGTAGCCGTTCGTCGAAGTCAACAGCGGCAAGCTGATGTAGTGGATGATCAGCGTGTGCAGCAAATAGAACGAGTAGGACCCCCTCGCCAGCAACCCGCAGACCTTGCTCGACAAGAACCGCGACAGCATCGTGTCCTCTCGGATCAGCCCCCAGTAGAGCACCGCTATGGGCAAAGGGAGCAGGAAATTGTTGATCAAGACAAGCTCGGCAACCGCGCGGGTATCCAGCGGAACATGCCGATAAACGCCGATCATGGCGCCACCCAAGACCACAGTCCCCGCGAGGCCCGCCAAGGTGTATTTGCTTCCGGCCGCGCGAACGGACCCCTTCTTCTCCAGATTCATGACGGCGAGCGCCACGTAGGCACCGGCGAAGAATTCGACAAAGTTGCCGAAGAAGGTTTCCGTCAACACGAACGCAGGCGTTCCCAAAAAATCGATTCCCAGCGTCGAGACGAGGAGCGCGGCCAGCAGCAGAAGACATCCGAACAGGAAAGACGCAAAGAAATTCCTGATTCGTACCAGCAGCATGAACACCGGGGCGAGGAAATAGAAGCACTCTTCCACGGTCAACGACCAACTCGGCTCTATGACCAAGTGCATCTTGTGAAACAGCGCGTGTGTCAGGGTGTAGTTCGCCGCCAATACCCAGGGCCGGCTTTCATGCTGTGCGAGCACGGCAACGGTGAGCAGCAGAAAGTAAACCGGGTAGATGCGTGCAAACCGGTTCACGAAGTATCCTGCCAGCCATTTGCGCGTCAACTCGGCCTGCTGATAATAGATGCGCACGATCAGAAAGCCGCTCAATGCGAAGAAGAAGCCCATCACGTTCAACGTGATGTGTGAATCTTCCCGTAGGGGAAAATGCTGGAAGAAGACGACCGTCGCTCCCAGTGCCCTGACTCCGGTGAGGGCGGGATACTTCTCGTCGCCGATCCCGAGCTTCGAAAGCAAGCCGGTCCTGGTGGGAATGCCCGAGGATGCCGGACTCGCCGCCAGCGGCCGATTCGCGCTCATGTCTGACGCGGAACCTCCCTCGATTAGGAGCCGATGGTCCGTCGGGGGGGAAATACCGATGCGAACGCGGGCCGTGGCGCCATCGAAGCCGCGCCGCTCCGCCGGCGCCCGAGCACGTCTTCGTACATCGCCGCGAGCTTCCGGCCCAGCGAATCGAACGACAGCTCGCGGTCGAAGTGCGCGCGCACCGCAGCCCGCGTCTCGGGATCCGTCCGTGCCCCGACCGCTCGTATTGCGGCGCACAGAGCCAGAGGATCCTCGCACGCCCACAGCTTGCCCACCGCTCCTCTGCCCGTGAGCGAACGAAAGGACGGGATGTCGGTGACCACCGGGGGTAATCCACAAGCGAGCGCCTCGATCAAGGAATACCCGCTGCCTTCGCGGTGGCTACCGAGCACGAACAGGTCCGCCGCGCGCATCAACTGCTCAATATGTTGATGCGGCACTCGCCCGAGCAGGCGTACTCTGCCGCTGAGCTGCGGATCGGTTGCAATGAGATCCAGAACGTCGCCGAGGAGCGGAGCCGCGCCGAAGCAACAGAAAAGCCGCAAGCCCGGCAGCTCTCGTGCGGCGGCACTGATGCCTTTCAGTACCGTGAGCGGGTCTTTGTTGGCGTCCAGATGTCCGACCCATAGAATGGCGGGATCGCCCTCGATGCCGGTCATGCGGCGCGCCTGTTGCTTGTCGCCGGGCGAGAAGCGGCTGGTCGACTCGGGAATCTCGTACAGGCACGTTGCCGAATCAAGCAAGCCGGCGGCGGCGAACGGCTGCGCCTGATCCGACGCACAAAACGCTATCCCCGCGGCGAGCGAGATTCCGCGGCGCCACAACGCTCGACGCCAGAGGCGGGGCGGTCTATTCGCATGATCCTGCAAGATGATCGGAACTCCGGGCGCGAGCGACGCGAGCGACAGCACATCGCGGGGAAAGCCCAGTCCGTGCACGTGAAGAACGTCCGGCTCGAGATCGCGAAGCAACGCCCCCAAGGCTGCGTTCCTCGGAATGCTGCGCGCTCCGTCGCCAAACGGCAGGAAGTGGTAGCACAGTCCGCGTCGCGTGAGGCGCTCCGAGTGCGCGCTCGCCTGGACGACCGACATCCGAATACCCGATCGGCAGGCGGCTTCGGCGACGTCCACGAGCGTGGGCCGCGCATCGAGAAGCTGCGCCGGCGAGCGTCCTTGAGGGTCGCTAAAGAAGCTGATCTGTACCGCGTGTAACCCCGCGCGTGATCCGAGCGTCATAGGCTCATTGCCCGGGGATCCCAAAGACGAA
>JBEKVP010000477.1:0-2713 GCA_049513935.1 Steroidobacteraceae bacterium | reverse complement strand
ACCAGCGAACACAGTCTCGCTGGCCAGAGATTTGCCCAAATGCGATTTGGCGGCGGCATCGCCTGCAGCTCACAATAGCGGGAACCAGGAGGCGCCGGCTCGCCGGCAATAGATCACGATGGCACTCGACAAACCCTACGCCGATGTACCGGGAACCACCATTTTCGACGCCGAACTGGCGCGCCGGGGGTATCACCTGAACATGTTCTGCACCTCACTCATGAAGGCGCCCAACCGCGAGCGCTTCAAGGCCGACGAGCGGGCTTATCTCGACGAATGGCCGATGACGGAGGAGCAAAAGGGCGCAGTGCTCGCACGCGACTACAATGCGATGATCGCGCTCGGCGGCAATATCTACTTCCTCGCGAAACTCTTCTCGACCGACGGCCAGAGCTTCCAGCATGCCGCGTCCTTGATGACCGGCATGACGCCCGAAGCCTATGTGCAGATGATGGTGAACGGCGGCCGCTCTCCCGAAGGCAATCGCTATATCGGCGAGAAGAAATAAATGGCCAGGATCAGCGCCGGTGTAGCCAGCTCCCATGTACCCGCGATCGGCGCGGCCATCGACAACGGGAAAACCCAGGAGCCCTATTGGATACCCGTCTTCAAAGGCTACGAGTTTTCAAAGCGCTGGATCGCCGCCGCCAAGCCCGACGTGGTCGTGCTCGTGTACAACGATCATGCCAGTGCCTTCAGCCTGGAGATTATTCCGACGTTCGCGATCGGCTGCGCCGAACGATTTGCCCCGGCCGACGAGGGTTGGGGTCCGCGTCCGGTACCCGCGGTCGAGGGGCACCCGGAGTTCGCGGCGCACATCGCCCAATCGGTGATCCAGCAGGATTTTGATCTGACGATCGTCAACAAGATGGATGTCGATCACGGGCTCACCGTGCCGCTATCGCTCATGTTTGGTCAGCCGGCCGCGTGGCCCTGCCGGGTCATCCCGATCGCCGTCAACGTCGTGCAATACCCGCCGCCTTCGGGCAACCGCTGCTACCAGCTCGGCAAGGCGATTCGCCGCGCGGTGGACTGCTACGACCCCGACCTCAACGTGCAGGTCTGGGGCACCGGGGGCATGAGCCACCAGATTCAGGGGCCCCGTGCCGGGTTGATCAACAAGGAGTTCGACCAGCAGTTTCTCGATCGGCTGATCAGTGCACCCGATGCGCTCGCGGCCATGCCGCATATCGAGTACATCCGCGAGGCCGGCGCCGAGGGCGTCGAGCTCGTCATGTGGTTCATCATGCGCGGTGCGCTCGATGCAAAGGTCAAGACCACACACCGCTTCTATCACGTACCCGCTTCGAGCACCGCCGTCGGCCATCTGATCCTGGAGAACGCGGGCTAACGAACGTCCTCGCGGCCGACATGATTGACCGAGGTAGCCTCAATTAGTATGCTACACGAACAATCTCGCGATGCTCAACGCGTCGCGTTTCGGTAATCCCAATCATCCTTGGGGGGCAAATGGCAACAGTTCCATCCGAAGCCAGGCTGGCCGATTCCTTCACCCAGCTCGATTATTCCGCCGCGGCGAAGCGCGCTTTGGGGCGAAAGCCGGCGCTTTTCATCAACAATGAATGGGTCGGTTCGACGCACGGCGCAACGCTCGCGGTCGAGGATCCCTCCACCGGCAGGGAAGTCTCGCGCATCGTGGATGCCTCCGATGCGGACGTCGACCGCGCCGTCGCCGCCGCCCGCGCTGCATTCGATGATGGGCGTTGGTCGAACTTGCCGCCCGCCAAGCGCGAACGCATCATCAACAAACTCGCCGATCTCATCGAATCGCATACGGCCGAGTTTGCCGAGCTCGAGGCCATCGACAACGGAAAGCCCGTCGGAATGGCCACCGTCATCGACATCCCGGGCGCTGTCGACCAGCTTCGCTACATGGCCGGATGGGCCTCGAAACTGGGCGGCGATGTACAGGAACCGATGTCCATGCCGCGCGGCACGGTGTTCAGCTACGTATCGCGCGAACCTGTCGGGGTGGCCGCGCAGATCGTGCCGTGGAATTTCCCGCTGTTGATGGCGACCCTCAAGATCGCCCCGGCTCTCGCGGCCGGCTGCACCCTGGTGCTGAAGCCGGCCGAGCAAACCTCGGTGACCGCGCTGCGCCTCGCCGACTTCATCGCGGAAGCGGGCTTCCCGCCGGGCGTGGTCAACGTAGTTACGGGCAACGGCCACACCGCGGGTGATCGATTGGTCAAGCACCCGGACGTCGACAAGGTCGCCTTCACCGGCTCCACCGAAGTCGGCAAGCTCATCAACCGCAACGCCACTGATTCGCTGAAGCGCGTCACTCTGGAGCTCGGCGGCAAGTCGCCCGTGGTGGTGATGCCGGACGTGAACGTCGATGAAGTGGCGGCGGGCGCGGCGGGCGCGATTTTCTTCAACTCGGGCCAGGTGTGCATCGCCGGCTCCCGCCTGTTTGCCCACCGCTCGATCTTCGATCGCATGGTGGAAGGGGTCGCCGCGGCGACGTCGTTCTGGAAACCTCGTCCCTCGCTCGATCCCGAAGCGCACATGGGCCCGCTCGTGTCGAAGGAGCAATTCGACCGCGTAATGGGCTACATCGAAGCGGGCAAGCGCGACGGCGCCGCGGTCGCCGTCGGCGGCGATGCGCCAACCTCGAGCGGTCATTACGTGAACCCCACGGTGCTCGTCAACGTGAAGCCCAACATGAGCATCGTGCGCGAGGAGATCTTCG
>JBEKVP010000476.1:0-2722 GCA_049513935.1 Steroidobacteraceae bacterium | reverse complement strand
GATCTGGCCCGAAATACGCTTCTCGTGCGGTCCGGGGGTCGCCGAGATGTAGATGGTCTGCGGCGCCAGCTGCTCGAACTCCTCGAACCGCAGCGGCCGGTTGTCGAGCGCCGAGGGCAGCCTGAAGCCGTATTCGACCAAGGTTTCCTTGCGAGAGCGGTCGCCACGGTACATGGCGCCGAGCTGCGGAATGGTCTGGTGGCTCTCGTCGATCACCAGCAGGGAATTCTTCGGCAGGTAGTCGAACAGGCACGGCGGCGGCTCGCCCGCTTGGCGCCCCGATAGGAAGCGCGAGTAATTCTCGATACCGGCGCAATATCCGACCTCGTTCATCATTTCCAGGTCGAATAAAGTCCGCTGCTGCAAGCGCTGGGCCTCGAGGAGCTTGCCGGCGGCGTTGAGCTCGCCGAGGCGCGAGCGCAGCTCGTCGCGGATCTCATCGACCGCCTTGTGCACCCGCTCCTTCGGCGTCACGTAGTGCGTCGAGGGGTAGACCGTCAGTCGCGGCACCTTGCGCAAGACCTCGCCGGTGAGCGGATCGAACAGGCTCAAGCTCTCGACGCGGTCGTCGAATAGCTCGACCCGGACCGCCTCGCGCTCCGACTCGGCCGGGAAGATGTCGATGACATCGCCACGCACGCGATAGGTGCCTTGCTGAAGATCGATCTCATTGCGGGTGTATTGCATGTCCGCAAGCCGGCGCAGGAGCTTGCGCTGCTCGAGGATGTCGCCGCGCGACATGTGCAGCACCATGCTCAAGTAAGCCTGCGGATCGCCCAGGCCGTAGATCGCGGACACGGTCGCCACGATGATCGAGTCGGGGCGCTCGAGCAGCGCCTTGGTCGCCGACAGGCGCATCTGCTCGATGTGCTCGTTGATCGAGGCGTCCTTCTCGATGAAGGTGTCGGAGGCCGGTACATAGGCCTCGGGCTGATAGTAGTCGTAATAAGAGACGAAGTACTCGACCGCGTTCTTCGGGAAGAACACCTTGAACTCGCCGTAGAGCTGCGCCGCCAGAGTCTTGTTGTGCGCGAGCACGAGCGTCGGACGCTGCAAGTGCTGGATCACGTTGGCGACGGTGAAGGTCTTCCCCGATCCGGTCACGCCCAAGAGGGTCTGATGAGCGAGCCCGCTGGCCAGCCCGTCGATAAGTTTCTCTATCGCTTGGGGTTGATCGCCTGCGGGGCTGTAGTCCGCATACAATTCAAAACGCATTGCTGGATTCTCTCATGTTATCCGCGACGGAGGCACTCGCGCGCTGGCGCGAATCCGTTGTATTTCGTACACTCTTTCGCCCTTTTTGACATAGGAAGTACTCCCCTTGGCCATTTCGCTATCCAAGCGTGTACAAAAGGTTAAGCCCTCACCTACCCTCGCGATGACGGCGCGCGCCGCCAAGCTCAAAGCCGAGGGTAAGGACATCATCGGTCTGGCCGCCGGGGAGCCGGATTTCGATACGCCGTTACATATTGCGGACGCAGGTGTGGACGCGATCCGCAAAGGCATCACGCGCTACACCGCCGTGGATGGAACGACGGAGCTCAAGGACGCCATCATCGCCAAATTCAAGCGCGAGAATGGCCTCACGTACGATCGCAGCCAGATCCTGGTTTCCTCCGGCGCCAAGCAGACCTGCTTCAATCTGTGCGCCGCAGTATTGGACCCCGGCGATGAGTGCGTGATCCCAGCCCCCTATTGGGTGTCCTATCCCGACATGGCGCTGCTTGCGGACGCGACTCCCGTGACCGTGTATGGGGGCGCTGAGCAGGGCTACAAGATCACGCCCGCGCAACTCGGCGCGGCCATCACGCCGCGCACCAAACTCTTCATCCTCAACAGCCCGAGCAATCCCACGGGAGCGGCTTACACCGCCGCGGAGCTCAAGGCGCTCGGAGCGGTGCTCGACCGGCACCCGCAAGTGGTGATTGCTTCAGATGAGATGTACGAGCACATCTATTGGGCGAGCGAGCCGTTCACGAGCTTTGCAGAGGCCAATCCGCAGCTCTACGCCCGCACGGTCACCATCAACGGCGTATCGAAAGCCTATGCGATGACGGGCTGGCGAATCGGCTACTGCGGGGGCCCGCAGGAAGTCGTGTCCGCCATGGGCACCGTGCAGGGGCAGTCGACGTCGAACGCCTCGAGCATTTCCCAGCGCGCGGCCACCGTCGCGCTCAACGGCAGCCAGGCCTGCGTCGCCGAGATGAACACCGCGTTCAAGAAGCGCCACGACTTCGTGGTTGCGGGCTTGAACTCCATTCCGGGTATCTCCTGCCGACCGGGCGCCGGGACGTTCTACGCGTTTGCCGACGTGCACGCCGCGATGCGCTCGCTCGGCATCAAGGACGACGTGGCCTTTGCGGAATATCTCCTGACCGAGGCCGGCGTCGCCGTGGTCCCCGGGTCCGGATTCGGCGCGCCCGATCACATGCGGATCTCATTCGCCTGCAGCATGGAGACTCTGGAGGACGCCCTGCGGCGCATCGAGCGCGCCCTCGCCGCCTCCGCAGCCCGCCGCACCGGTTGACCGCGCGCGGTGCGAGGTTCCACGCTCGGGAGGTTCCACGCAAGGACGTTCCACGCAAGGACGTTCCACGCCGGGACGTTCCACGCCGGGACGTTCCACGCCGGGACGTTTCCGCGGAGTGAGCTAGTATTTACTTGAATAATCATCTTCAAGTCATTGGTTCTGAGGCGATAATATGCAGTATAAAAATCTGGG
>JBEKVP010000475.1:0-2728 GCA_049513935.1 Steroidobacteraceae bacterium | reverse complement strand
ATTACCGGCGTGCTTCTCGCAATTGCCCGCATGACCGGCGAGACCGCGCCGCTGATCTTCACGGCGCTTGGCAATTCGCTGTTTGCCGCCGATCCTCGCGGGCCGATGTCTGCGCTGCCGCTCATCATCTACGAATTCGCTCGCAGCCCCTACGCCGAACAACAAAAGCTAGCGTGGACCGGTGCGCTAATCCTCACGTTTGCGGTATTGGGGTTGAGCATATTGGCGCGGGTTTTTTCTGCTTCGGTGAAGCAGAGGTAGCATCCGAGGGCTTCGAGCATGAGTGAGGTTGAGGCCCAGAGGCCGGCCAGGGGGCCGGTTGGGGAAACGGATAAGGTTGTGGTGCGCAACCTCGATTTTTATTATGGGCAGAGGCGCGCGCTCAAGGATGTTTCCTTCAATTTGTACAAGGGTCAGGTGACGGCCTTCATCGGCCCATCGGGCTGCGGCAAGTCGACGCTGCTGCGGGTTTTGAATCGCATGTATGACCTCTATCCTGGGCAAAGGGCCGAGGGCGAGGTGCTGCTCGATGGGGAGAACATCCTCGCAGCCAACCTCGACCTTAATCTTTTGCGTTCGCGGGTCGGCATGGTGTTTCAGAAGCCGACGCCGTTTCCGATGACGATCTATGACAACATCGCCTTTGGCATCCGCTTGTATGAGAGGCTGCCGAAGTCGGAAATGGACGCGCGGGTCGAGCAGGCTTTGAGCCGCGCGGCTTTGTGGAACGAAGTCAAGGACAAGCTGAACGCGAGCGGCCTCAGCCTGTCGGGGGGCCAGCAGCAGCGCCTGTGCATTGCCCGGACCGTGGCGATCAGCCCGGAAGTGATTTTGCTCGACGAGCCGGCCTCGGCTCTCGATCCGATCTCGACCGCCAAGATCGAAGAGCTCGTCGACGAACTGTCCGGCGATTACACGATCGCGATCGTCACCCACAACATGCAGCAGGCCGCGCGCTGCTCGCGCTACACCGCCTTCATGTATCTGGGCGAGATGGTCGAATTCGATGAGACCAACACGGTCTTCACCTCGCCGCGCGACAAGCGCACGCAGGATTACGTCACTGGCCGCTTCGGCTAAAGGAAGGAATCGCCGTGGCCGATCAGCATACTGTCAGAGCTTACGACAAGGACCTCGACCTGCTCGAGCGGCGGATCGCCGAGATGGGCGGCCTGGCCGAGAAGATGGTGATCGACGCGGTGGATGCGCTGAGCACCGGCGACGCCGCGCTTGCCCATCAGGTGGTGGAGACCGATCCCCGCCTCGACATGCTGCAGCGCGAGATCGAGGAGCAGGCGACGCTGACGATCGCGCGCCGGCAGCCGGTGGCGAACGACTTGCGCGAGATCATCGGCGCCATTCGGGTCGCGGGCGATCTCGAGCGGGTGGGGGATCTGGCCAAGAACATCGCCCGGCGCTCGGTCAAGATCGGCATGGAAGGCCGGGTTCCCCGCGCGATCATCGGCATCAAGCACATGAACGAATTCGCGACCGAGCTGATGAAGGACGTGCTCGACGCCTACGCCCAGCGCGACGTCGAGCGGGCGCTCGACGTCTGGGAGCGGGACGTCGATCTCGATGCGCTGGAAGACTCGGTGTTCCGCGATCTCCTGACGCACATGATGGAGGATCCGCGCAACATCACGTTCTGCGCCCATCTTCTGTTTTGCTCGAAGAACATCGAGCGGATCGGCGATCACGCGACCAACATCGCCGAAACCGTGGTCTATCTGGTGACGGGTTCGACGCTGCCGACCGAGCGTCCGCACGGCCGGCAAGGGGCGGACCTCGAAGCCGACGCGGCAGGGGCGATCAAGTGAACCAGGCGCGCAAGGACACCGTCCGTCCGGGCGCCGCGTCCGCGCCGCGGATTCTGATCGTCGAGGACGAAGCGGATCTGTCCTTGCTGCTCGGCTACAATCTCGAGGCGGAGGGCTATGTGGTCGAGAATGTCGAGCGCGGCGACGAGGCCGAATTGCGGCTGGCCGAGAATGCGCCCGACCTCGTGATCCTCGACTGGATGCTGCCCGGCGTCTCGGGTCTCGAAATCTGCCGACGCTTACGGGCGCGCGAATCGACGCGCACGCTGCCGGTGATCATGGTCACCGCGCGGGGCGAGGAAGCCGAGCGGGTGCGGGGCCTGTCGGTCGGCGCGGACGATTACGTGGTCAAGCCCTTTTCAGTGCCCGAACTGATGGCGCGCGTGCGCGCGCTTTTGCGCCGCAGCCGGCCCGAGCGGATCGCAGAGCGTCTCTATGCGGGCGACCTCGATCTCGACCGGGAGACGCGGCGGGTGCGGCGGGGCGTGCGCGACATCCACCTCGGTCCGACCGAGTTCCGGCTGCTCGAATATTTACTGGAGAAGCCGGGCCGGGTGTTCTCGCGCGCGCAACTCCTGGACGGCGTGTGGGGGCAGGCGGCGGAGATCGACGAACGCACGGTCGACGTCCACGTCGGGCGCCTGCGCAAGGCGCTCTCCCGCGGCCGCGAACGCGATCCCATCCGAACCGTCCGCGGAACCGGCTACGCCTTCGACGAAACCTTCGGAAAAACGTGAGATAGCGCCACCATGCGAACGCGCGCAAGGCCCGAGCTTTCGGGTGGCGGGTCCGTTTCAAGTTCCAGTTTCGGCCTTTGCGGTGGCTTTCTCAGTCTCCAATCGAGCGAATGACCCGCGCTGGATTTCCTCCGACAAGACTATTCGCGGGAACGTCCTTGGTTACGACCG
>JBEKVP010000474.1:0-2737 GCA_049513935.1 Steroidobacteraceae bacterium | reverse complement strand
GCGCGAGGTCGAGATCGAACGCT
The DNA here is from genome assembly GCA_049513935.1 of Steroidobacteraceae bacterium. Lineage (GTDB taxonomy): Bacteria > Pseudomonadota > Gammaproteobacteria > Steroidobacterales > Steroidobacteraceae > Bog-1198. The sequence goes on along the minus strand of JBEKVP010000474.1, from coordinate 2,714 downwards.
GAATTACCGTTTGCGAGGCCCGCGCGTTATCCTTTCGGGATCATGACGCTGACGCACGCCTCCCGGCGGCAGGTGCCGACCTTCGCGTTGTACGGCGAATCGCGCGCCGCCCCGGCCGCGACCGACGCGCTTCACGTCGAAGACATCCCCTCGCGCAGCCGCAAGTATCTGTGGCGGATAGGCGCGCATCGCCATCGCAATCTGTGCCAGTGCGTATTCGTGACGGGCGGGGCGGCGAGCTTCGATCTCGACGGCGAGCGCGGTGCGCTCGAAGGGCCATGCGCCATCGTGATTCCCGCGGGTACCATCCACGGCTTTCGCTTCCGCGCCGAGACCCAGGGTTACGTGTTGACCGCCGACCTCGATCGGCTGCTCGGTCTGGCCGCGGCCACCCACCAGGCGCCCATTCAGGCGCTATTCGAGCGCCCGCGGGCCATCGACCTCTGCTCCGACGCGCCGTTCGCGGAGCGCGCCGCGCTGCTCCTCGAACGATTGCTGCGCGAGTTCCGCGAGCCGGAGAGTCTCGCCGCTCCCGTGAGCAGCTGGTTGGCTTGCGGCGTGCTTTGGCTGCTCGCGCACAAGTCGGCCACTCAAGCGCCCTTCGACGCGCATCTCGGCCGGGATCTCGAGCGCCTGCGCCGCCTGCGCGTGTCGATCGAGACCCATCTCGCCCAGCATTGGCCGGTCACGCGATACGCCCGGGAGCTCTCGCTCTCGCCCAACCGTTTGAACCGGCTGTGCCGCCGCCTCACGGGCTTCAGCGCGTTCGACTTGATTCAGCAGCGCATGGCGCTCGAGGCGCGCCGGCGATTGCTGTTCGTGGCCGGATCCGTCACAGCGCTCGCGGGCGAGCTCGGTTTCAAGGACGCCGCGTATTTCTGCCGTTTTTTCCGCCGGCACAACGGCATGTCGCCGGACGAATACCGCCGCCGGCAAGGCGGCGGATAAGTACCAGAGCTCGCTCGGATCGTGCCATGGCGCGTGCGGCGGCGCTGCTAGTCTCGCAGTGTGACTCGTACCCAGGTCGCGATCATCGGTGCCGGCCCGTCGGGTTTGTTGCTCTCGCAGCTGCTGCACGTCTGCGGCATCGAGAGTGTCGTGCTCGAACGCCAAAGCCGCGAGCACGTCGCCGGGCGCATTCGGGCCGGTGTGCTGGAGCAGGGCACCGTGGATCTGCTCCGGAAAGCCGGCGTGGCGGAGCGTTTGCTCCGCGACCGCCTGGTCCATGACGGCTTCGAGCTGGGCTTCTCCGGGCGTACCTTGCGCGTCGATCTGCACGCGCTCACCGGTTCGGCCGTGAGCGTCTACGGTCAGACGGAAATCACCAAGGATCTCATGGAGGCGCGCGCCGCCGCGGGCGGCGCGTTGGTGTACAACGCCCGCGACGTCGCGGTCGCGGGCTTCGGGGGCGAGCACCCCCGGGTCGCGTACAGTCACGAGGGCCGCCGGCACGAGCTCGCGTGTGACTTCATCGCCGGTTGCGACGGTTACCACGGCATCTGCCGGCAAACCCTCGAGCCGTCGGCGATGCGAAGCTTCGAGCGGACCTATCCGTTCGGATGGCTGGGGATCCTCGCGGATGTGCCGCCCGCCGGCCCCGAGCTCGTGTACTCGAATCACGAGCGGGGTTTCGCACTCTGCAGCATGCGCTCGGGGATCCGCAGCCGCTACTACGTGCAGTGCCCGCTCGAGGACACGGTCGAGGCGTGGCCCGACGCGAGGTTTTGGAGCGAGCTCAAGGGGCGGCTGCCCGCGGCTGTTGCCCGGGCGGTCGTCGAGGGTCCCTCGATCGAGAAGAGCATTGCGCCGCTGCGCAGCTTCGTGGTCGAGCCGATGCAGTTCGGCCGGCTCTTTCTGGTGGGCGACGCCGCGCACATCGTGCCGCCGACCGGCGCAAAGGGCTTGAATCTAGCCGCGGCGGACGTGCGCGTACTCCATCAAGCGTTGGCCGAGTATTACCGTACCCAGCGCCGGTCCGCGCTCGACCGCTATTCCGAGGAGTGTCTGCGGCGCGTCTGGAAGGCGGTGCGCTTCTCGTGGTGGTTCACCTCGATCATGCACAAGTTCTCGGACGATCCGCTCGCCCACAGGCTGCAGCTCGCGGAGCTCGACTATCTTGCAGACTCCCGCGCCGCGCTCACCAGCCTCGCGGAGAACTACATCGGGCTGCCGTTCGATCGGCCGCTCTAAGCGTCCGACTCGAGCGCGCGCTCCAGGCGACTCAGGGTCTGCATCGCGGGCAAGCACTGCGCGAGGCTCGCGTTCGGCTCGCGCCGCTCGCGGATGGCGGCAAAAAATTCCCGATCCTGCAGCTCGATGCCGTTCATCGACACATCGACCTTGGAGACGTCGATCGGATTGTTCTTGCCGTCGAGCAACTCGTCGTAGCGCGCGATGTACGTGCCGTTGTCGCAGATATAGCGGAAGAACGTGCCCAAGGGTCCGTCGTTGTTGAAGGACAGGGACAGCGTGCAGATCGCCCCCGACGGCACCTTGAGCCCGATGCTCATGTCCATCGCGATCTTGAGTGTCGGATGTTTGGGACCCTGAAGGGCGTAGCACTGGGAGATATTCTCCCCGCACTGATAGGCGAAGAGGTCCACCGTGTGGCACGCATGATGCCAGAGCAGGTGATCGGTCCAGCTGCGCGGCTTGCCGAGCGCGTTGATGTTGGTGCGCCGAAAAAAATAGGTCTGCACGTCCATCTGCTGACT
>JBEKVP010000473.1:0-2741 GCA_049513935.1 Steroidobacteraceae bacterium | reverse complement strand
GTGGACCCCGGCTTGGTCGAGCGCCGCGACGATGCGATCGAATTCCGGCACATCGGGCACGGGACCTATCCGCACCCGGTACATGCGGCGGCCCGCGATGAAGTCATCGCGCACGAAAATCTTGCCGTAACCGCCGCCGCGCAGCTGGTCGGCCAGGCGCTGCGCGTTCGCCGGGTCCGCAAACGCGCCCGCCTGCACGTAGAGCGCAGCGCGCGGCGCGAGCGGAGGCGCGGCGGCGGCGCCCTCTGCAACGGGGGGGGCGCTTTGGACCGCGGGCGCCGCCGCCGCGGTCGAGGTCGCGATCAGCCCGGCGGGGCCGCTCGAAGGCGCCATCGGGGCGGCAGCGAGCAGCGGCACGGGCGGATCGCGCGGCGCGCCCGGGTCGAGGGCGCGCACTTCGACCATCGCGGTGCCGCCCTGAAGCATGTCGAGGCGCGCTGCCGCGGTGTAGGACAGATCGATGATGCGATTGCCGACGAAGGGGCCGCGATCGTTGACGCGCACGACCACGCTGCGCCCGTTCTGCAGATTGGTGACGCGCACGTAGGCCGGCAGCGGCAGCGTTCTATGCGCGGCGGTCATGGCGTACATGTCGTAGGTCTCGCCCGTGGAGGTGCGTACCTTGTGAAAGCCGGGTCCGTACCAGGAGGCCACGCCGCGCTCGACATAGTCGGCACTCGAGGCGAGCACGTAATAGCGCTTGCCGAAGACTTCGTAGAACGGCGGGTTGCCGTAGCGCGATCTCGGTTCGACGCGCGGCACGGCGTCGGGAACCGTCTGCACGGCGGCAGGGGGAGCTGCGATTGGCGGCGCCGCGGGCGGCGCTATCGGCAGCGGCCCCCGCGGCGGCGCCGTGAAGCAGCCGGCGAGAGCGACAACGGCGGCCAGCGCGAGCGGCGCACCCGGACCGCGCGCGAGATTCACGGCTGCGAGCCCATGGGCCGCAGTTCGCCCGCGGCCGCGTCGGGCCCCGGGGCTGGGGCGACGCCGAGCGTCGCCGACCTCTGCGCCGCAGCATCGAGGTCAAGGATGCGTTGCTTGACGGCGGCGGCCAGCTCGTAGACCGCCATCGCGTACAAGGCACTGTGGTTGTAGCGCGTAATCACATAGAAATTATTGTAGCCGACGCGCCAATGCACGCCGTCGGACTCGTCCGCGGCGATGAGTATCGCCGGCGCATCCGGCGGCAGCGATGCGTCGAAGTTCACACCCTTGGCCTGCAGCGATTCGACCGTGTCCTCGAGCGCGAGCTTGCGGCCGTCGAGATCCGCGCTCTTGTCGGCGTCCACCGCGGCGTCGCTCAGCACGGGCTCGCCCGCATTCCAACCGTGCTCCTTGAGGTAGTTGCCCACGCTCGCGCAGACGTCGGACCAGTTGTTCCACAAATCGATGTGGCCGTCCGCATCGGCATCGACGGCGTAGCGGCGGTAGTTCGACGGCATGAACTGCGGCGCGCCCATGGCGCCGGCATACGAGCCCTTCACCTTCAGCGGATCGAGGCCGATGTCGCGCGCGAGGAGAATGAATTGTTCCAGTTCGTCCCGGAAGAACGGGGCACGGGCCGGGTAATCGAAGGCCAGGGTCGCGAGCGCATCGAGGACGCGGTAGGAGCCGGTCAGGCGGCCGTAGTAGGTCTCGACGCCGACGATGGCCGCGAGATACTCGGGCGCGACGCCGGAGCGGACGCTCGCCCGATCGAGTTCCTGCCGGTGCGCCAGCCAAAAATCCGTGCCCTCGCGAATGCGCCGTTCGGTCAGAAAGATGGGTCGGTACTCATACCACGGCTTGGCCTTTTCCGCCGGCCGGCTCATGGCGTCGAGGATGGCGGGCTGGCTCGCCGCCGCCTTCAAAAGCTTGCGCAGTTGGTGCTTGCTGATCGAGTCCCGCTCGGACACCTCGTCGATGAAGCTCTTGACCTCGGGACGGCGCACGTCGATCGCGACGGCTCGATGGGGTCCCGCGCACGCGAGCAGCAGCGCGAGACACGCGGGCTGCCAGAGACGTGAGCCGTGCGCGCTCATGATCCGATCAGCTTGCGGTGCGAATGGAGCGACATCAGGATGCCGAACCCGGCGAGCAGGGTGACCATCGACGTACCGCCGTAGCTCACCATCGGCAGCGGCACTCCGACCACCGGCAGGATGCCGCTCACCATGCCGGAATTGACGAACACATAGACGAAGAAGCTCAAGGCGATCGCGCCGCCGGTGAGCCGTGAAAATGTGTCCTGGCCCTGGTTGGCGAGATATAGCGCGCGTCCGATCACGGCGCCGTACAGTGCGAGCAGCAGCAACTGGCCGAGCAGACCGAACTCCTCGCCGACCACGGCGAAGATGAAGTCGGTGGAGCGTTCCGGCAGGAATTCCAACTGCGCCTGGCTGCCGTTCATGTAGCCCTTGCCGAACACGCCGCCCGAGCCGATCGCGATCTGGGATTGGATGATGTGATAGCCGGCGCCCAAGGGGTCGTTCTCCGGATTCAGGAAGGTGAGGATGCGCTGGCGCTGGTATTCATGAATGAAGTGCCATCCGGCCCAGGCGGCGCCGCCGATCAAGGGGATGGAGATCAAAATGATCTGAATCTGCAGCCCGGCGAGCAGCATGACGATGAGGCCGGAGGCGGCGATCAGGAGGGCGGTGCCGAGATCGGGCTGCGTCACGATCATGGCGGTGGGTACGCCGATCATGATCCCCATGATCACCAGATCCTTGAAGGTGGGCGGCAGCGGCCGCTCGTGCATG
>JBEKVP010000472.1:0-2742 GCA_049513935.1 Steroidobacteraceae bacterium | reverse complement strand
TGCGCGACGGCGAGGCGCTTTCGGTCTCGGGACTGCGCGCGCTCACCGTGCGCGAGCAGGTGAGCCTGCTGCGCCACTGGCTCAGCGACGCCGGGATCACTCCGCCGTCCACGCTGCGTCTCGCCGAGGCGCTGCGTCAGGTCATGACGGCCGACGGCGATCACTTGCCGGCGATCGTCTGGGGCGAGCATGCGCTGCGACGCTATCAGGCGCGCCTGTTCGTGACGCCCGCGGCCGTGCCGGCGCTCGGCGCGCCGCAGGATTGGCGCATTGCTGTGGGATCGCGCCTGGATTTGGGTGCGGGCCTGGGCGCGCTGCGCTGGGTCGCACAGCCCGGCGGACTCGATGGAGAGCGTCTGCCGAGCGTGCTCAGCGTGCGCCGCCGCAGCGGCGGCGAGGCGCTGAAGGCGGCGGAGCGTGCGCGGACGCAGAGCGTGCAGCACCTGTGTCAGACGATGGGCGTGTTGCCGTGGATGCGCGATGCGCTGCCGATGTTGTACGCGGCGGATGAGCTGATCGCAATCGGCGACATCTGGCAGGATGCGCGCTGGCGCGTCCGGCCGGGCGCGCCGGGATTCGGTTGCGTGTGGGAGGACGCTCCGGCGCTCACCTGAGTCGCCGGCCATTTCCGCGCGAGGGGCAATTGCAGGGCATTTCGATTGTGGCGCGCGGGGCGATCTGGTAACCTGAACTCCCGTCGAATTTCAAATTCCTTCTGGGCTATTGCAATCGCGTGAGTTTTCCCGCTCGCGATTGAATTTGGGCGGCGGTTCCTATGACCCGATTCGTTTTCGTCACCGGCGGCGTGGTTTCCTCGCTGGGCAAGGGCATCGCATCCGCCTCCCTTGGAGCGATCCTCGAGGCGCGCGGGCTCAAGATCAGCATGGTGAAGCTGGATCCCTATATCAACGTGGATCCCGGCACCATGAGCCCGTTTCAGCACGGCGAAGTCTTCGTCACCGCGGACGGCACCGAGACCGATCTCGATCTCGGCCATTACGAGCGCTTCGTGCGCACAACCACCGGCCGCAACAGCAATTTCACCACCGGGCGCATTTACGAGCGTGTGATCGCCAAGGAGCGGCGCGGCGATTACCTCGGCGCGACGGTGCAGGTGATTCCGCACATCACCGATGAGATCAAATACCGGATCCGCATGGGCGCGGGCGATTCCGATGTGTGCATGGTCGAGATCGGCGGCACGGTCGGCGACATCGAATCGCTGCCGTTCCTCGAGGCAATCCGCCAAATGGGCGTCGAGCTCGGGCGCAACCACGTCCTGTACATGCACCTTACGCTGGTGCCGATCGTGGGCGGCTCCGGCGAGATCAAGACCAAGCCGACCCAACACTCGGTCAAGGAGCTGCGCGGCATCGGTATTCAGCCGGATGTTCTGCTGTGCCGCTGCGCGCACGCCGTGCCCGACGAGCAGCGCAGGAAGATCGCGCTGTTCACCAATGTCGAGGAACGGGCGGTGATCTCCGCAGTCGACGCGGACGATATCTACAAGATTCCGATGCTGCTGCACGAGCAGGATCTCGACGACATCGTGGTCGACAAATTGCGCCTCGACGTGCCGGCGACCGATCTGTCCGAGTGGCGCGCCGTGGTGGCGGCCAAGCAGAATCCTGAGGCCGTCGTCGACATCGGCATGGTCGGCAAGTACGTTCAGATCCGCGACTCGTATATCTCCCTGAACGAGGCGCTGATGCACGGCGGCATCAAGACGCGCACGCGGGTCAATATTCATTATTTCGAATCCCAGGACATCGAGCGCTCGGGAGCCTCGGTGCTGCAGAACATGGATGCGATCCTCGTGCCGGGAGGATTCGGCGACCGCGGCATCGAGGGCAAGATTCAGGCGATTCGCTATGCACGGGAGAACCGCATTCCGTATCTCGGCATCTGTTTGGGGATGCAGCTTGCGATCATCGAGTACGCGCGCTCCGTGGGCCTGAAAAGCGCCAACAGCACGGAATTCGACCGCGCCACGAACCATCCGGTGATTGCGCTCATCACCGAATGGCAGGACCTCGCCCGTGGGCAGCAGGTGCGCACCGACAAATCGGACATGGGCGGCACCATGCGCCTCGGTGCGCAGGAGACGCGCCTGGAGGCGGGCTCGCGGGTGCGCGCGCTCTACGGTAAGGACTCGATCTTCGAGCGGCATCGCCACCGCTATGAGTTCAACAACAACTATCTCGACGAATTGACAGCCGCGGGGCTCAACTTCTCGGGCTTCTCGGCCGACGGTCTGGTGGAATTCATCGAGCTCGATTCGCATCCCTGGTTCATGGCGAGCCAGTTCCATCCGGAATTCACCTCGACGCCCCGCGACGGGCATCCGTTGTTCGCCGGGTTCGTCCGCGCCGCGCGCGCCTACCGCGCCGCGCTCCAGCCCGGCCGCGCGACTGCATGAAATTGGTCTCCTTCGAGGTTGGCCAGGATCGGCCGTTCTTTTTGATCGCGGGTCCGTGCGTGGTGGAGAGCGAAGCGCTGGTCCTCGAGGTGGCGGGGCGGTTGCGCGACATCACCGCGACGCTCCGCATCCCGTTCATCTTCAAGGCATCGTTCGACAAGGCCAATCGCTCCTCGCGCGCGAGCTTCCGCGGACCCGGCATCGAGGCGGGCCTCAAGGCGCTCGCGCTGGTGCGCAAGCAGATCGGGGTTCCGGTGCTCACCGACGTGCACGAGGACACACCCCTCGCCGAGGTGGCGGAGGTCGTCGATGTGCTGCAGACG
>JBEKVP010000471.1:0-2758 GCA_049513935.1 Steroidobacteraceae bacterium | reverse complement strand
CGCGCACCGTACCAACTTCACTCTGTCGATCGAGGCTGCCGAAGGCGTGACGACCGGCATCTCGGCTCACGACCGTGCGCATACCGTCAAAACCGCGGTCGCGCACAAGGCGCGTCCGGAGGACCTGCGCCAGCCCGGGCACGTATTTCCCTTGATGGCGCAGCCGGGCGGGGTGCTCACGCGCGCGGGCCATACGGAGGCGGGCTGCGATCTTGCGCGCCTCGCCGGATTTTCGCCGGCCGCCATGATCGTCGAGATTCTGAACGACGACGGCACGATGGCGCGCCGCCCGGATCTCGAGCGCTTCGCGAAGGCGCATTCCTTGAAGATCGGCACCATCGCCGACCTCATCCGCTACCGGCTGAAGAACGAACGCTCGGTTGAGCGCATCTACGATCAGCCCGTGGACACCGAGTTCGGAGAATTCCGCCTGTGCTGCTACGAGGATCACGTCAACAAGAACGTCCACATCGCCCTCGTCAAGGGAGATCTCAAATCCGCGCCGCCGCCCCTGGTGCGCGTGCACATCAAGGACACCTTGCGCGACCTGGTCGGGGTGCGCAGCGAGAATCTCGGTTGGCCGCTGCGCGGCGCCGTGCGCCGCGTGGCGGCCGAGCCTTCCGGCGTGGTCGTCATTTTGCGGCCCGAGGAGACGCCCCGGGAGTTCATGGACACCGTGCGCCAGCTCGATCCCAAGCCGACCGCGGCGCGCGCCGTCGGCGCGACGGTGCTGCGCACGTACGGCATCGGCGCGCAGATTCTCAAGGATCTGGGGCTGAAGCGCATGCGCGTGCTCAGCGCGCCGAAGCAGCTGCAGGGACTCTCGGCCTTCGATCTCGAGATCACCGAGTACGTCGATGGCGGTGATTGAGCGGGGCGCGGATTATACTGGCGGGCGGGCGCGCCGCCCGGAGCGGCCGATAAGACTCAGAAGGATTCGAACGTGGCCATTGATCAGCCGAGAATAATCGAAGGCGAGCTCCTGGTGCGCGACCTGCGCTTCGGCGTGGTGATCACGCGGTTCAACGATTTCGTGGTCGAGCCGCTGCTCAGGGGCGCGCTCGATGCGCTCAAGCGCCACGGGGCCGCCGACAAGCAGATCGAGATCGTGCGCGTTCCGGGCGCGTTCGATCTGCCCGTGGTGGCCCGTAAACTCGCACTATCGCGCCGCTACGAGGCCCTCATCGCGCTCGGCGCCGTGATCCGCGGGCAGACCCCGCACTTCGACTATGTGGCGGGCGAGTGCGCTTCCGGGCTCGCGCGAATCGCGCTCGAATCGGGGGTGCCCATCGCATTCGGCGTGCTCACCACCGACACGATGGAGCAGGCGGTCGATCGGGCCGGCGGCAAGGCGGGCAACAAGGGCGCCGACGCGGCTCTAGCGGCGCTCGAGATGGCGAACCTGCTGCGCCGTCTTGAGCCTTAAGGTGGCGGAAGGGCGCCGCGCTCGCAGTCTCGCCCGCAGGCTCGCGTTGCAGGCGCTCTATCAGATCCAGCTCAATCCGCGTTCCTGGCAGGATACGCATCGCCAATTCGACGATGACCCCGAGGCGGAGCGGGTGGATCGGGACTATTTTCGGGCTCTGGTCGAGGCCATCGCGCCCAACGCTCCGGCGCTCGATGCGACCTTGACCAGATTCAGCGACATTCCCCCACCGGAGCTCGATCCGATCGAGCATGCGGTGCTGTGGCTCGGTCTGCATGAGCTCGCCTCGAGCCCGGATCTGCCGTATCGGGTCGTGCTTTCGGAGGCTGTGGAGCTCGCCAAGCGGTTCGGCGCCACCGACGGGCACAAATTCGTGAACGCGGTGCTCGACCGTGCGGCACGGGAGCTGCGGCCCGACGAATATGGACGAGTTTGAGATCATCCGGCGCTACTTCTCGCGGCTGGGAGTCGCGCGCTCGGACGTCGCCCTCGGCGTCGGCGACGATGCCGCGCTTCTCCGCGTCCCGGAGGGCGCAGAGCTCGTGGCGGCGGTGGACACCATCGTCGCGGGCCGACACTTCCTTAAGGACAGCGACGCGCACTCCATCGGGCATCGAGCCCTCGCGGTCAACTTGAGCGACCTGGCGGCGATGGGCGCGACGCCGGCGTGGGCGACGCTCGCCCTGACGCTGCCGAGCGCCGATCAGAAGTGGCTCGAGCGCTTCTCGGCCGGGTTCTCGGCACTTGCCACCGAGCATGCCGTCGCGCTCGTCGGCGGCGATACCACCGCGGGCCCGCTCACCGTCAGCGTGCAGATCATGGGCCACGTTCCGCGCGGCTCGGCTCTGCGCCGCAGCGGCGCGCGGGCCGGGGATCTCTTGGCCGTAACCGGCACGCTCGGCGATGCGGGCGCCGGTCTCGCGCTCGCGACGCAAGCGCTCGCGACGCACGATTCCTCCGCGGCACTCGAGCTCCTGCGGCGCTTCGAGTATCCGGCGCCGCGCGTCGAGTTCGGCCTGGCGGCGCGCGGCATCGCGACCGCAGCGATGGATTTGTCCGACGGACTTGCGGGAGACCTGCCGAAGCTCGCGGCCGCGAGCGATCTCGCGGCTCACGTCGAGATCGAGCGGTTGCCGCTGTCGCGTGCTCTGCAATCGGTAGCGGACCCGCAACAGGCGAGCGAGTGGGCGCTTGGAGCGGGCGACGACTACGAGTTGCTCCTCGCCGTGCCGCCCGAGCTCTTCCCTGGGCTCGCGGCCCGGGCGGCGCAATTGAACTTAAGATTGACCGCCATCGGTGAGCTGCGTCGCGGAAACGCAGTGATCTGGACTC
>JBEKVP010000470.1:0-2759 GCA_049513935.1 Steroidobacteraceae bacterium | reverse complement strand
ACGGCCACCATCGCACCCAGCATTGTCCTCGAGATCGGCGGAGTCGAGCGCATCAATTGGACGATTACCCTGTATGAGGTGGGCGCGATCATTGCCGGTGCCGCGACGGGAATGTTGTGCGGGCGCTTTGGGGTAAAGCGCTTGCTGATCGGCGCCACGCTGCTTTACGGGGCCGGCTGCCTGTTGGCGGCGCTTGCCGGGAGCATCGCAATGGTCGTGGGCGGGCGCTTCATTCAGGGGCTGGGCGGCGGCATGTTGCTTTCTCTGTGCTACCTCGCCATTCACGCGTGGTTCGCTCCCCCTATGTGGAACCGTCTGTTCAGCATCGTCGCCCTGATATGGGGAGCGGGCTCCTTGTTGGGTCCGTTGATCGGCGGCGTCTTCGCGATTCATTACACGTGGCGCAGCGCCTTTTGGTTTTTCGCCGTTCAGGCCGGGTTGCTGGCGTCGATGGTGGCCCTGTGGCTGCCCGCAGACGCGCCACAGAAAAACGCCGCGGGCGGATGGCCTTTCGTGCCCTTGATCGTGCTTTCCGCCGCGACCTTGATGATTGCGGAGGTTGGCGTGCTCACTCAAGCGGGCGTCTCGATCATCGGATGCCTGTCGGGTGCGGGCCTTCTATATGTGGCCGCTCGGCTGGACCTAAGATCACGCGTCAAGCTGCTGCCGTCGCAGCTCTTGGATCTGCGCCACCCGGTCGGCGCCGGGCTCATGATGGTGTTCGCGCTGTCCACGGCGACCACGGGCTTCTGGGCGTATGGCCCTTTGATCCTCAAGACCGTGTTCGGAATAAATCCCCTGATCTCCGGGTACATTCTGGCGGCGGAGGCCTTGGCGTGGAGCCTCGCAACGATGGCGGTGTCGAACGCCGCGCTGTCGGCGGAGATACCGCTCATCCGCTGGGGAGCGAGCATCGTCGCGGCCGGGGCCGCCGGCTTCGCGATTGCCGTGCCCTCGGGCTCACTCGCGGGAATGGTCGTCTGCGCGTGCCTGCAAGGTTTCGGTTTTGGCCTCTGTTGGCCGTCGATCGTGCATCGGACGGTGCGTTTTTGCGACGCCGAGGAGCAGTCCTTGGGCTCGGCTTCCCCCTCGACGATTCAACGTATCGGGTATGCCTTGGGAACCGCCGCCGCGGGAGTTGCCGCCAACCTATCCGGATTCGGCGAGGGCATGTCCGTTGCTGCCGCCAAGGCCGCCGGCTTTTGGGTTTTTGCCGGATTCATCCCGATTCTTGTCGCGGCCTTGTTTTGCGCCTGGAGGTTTACGAGAGAATCCACGCGGCCCTCCGCGATGAGCGGGATCGTCGCGGCCGGCGGCGAGGAGTTCGTGCACCGGCCGCGAAGCAAATAGATTAGGCTATGCGGCTTCCGTTGGCGTCTGGTGAAAGGACCTCTCGCGAGGAGCCGAAGGGAGTCGTCGATGAAGGGGCAACGCGAATCCGATCTGTCGCGGAGAAAACCGGCGCGGGCAACGTTGAGCGACGTGGCGCGCGAAGCAGGCGTGTCGATCATGACCGTGTCGAATTTCGTGCACGCGAAGCCCGTCAGGCTCGAGACGCGCAAGGTCGTCGAAAAAGCACTCGCCCGGCTCAACTACCGCCCGAACGTGAGCGCGAGGAGCCTGAGGCTTTCCGAAGCGTATTCCGTCGGCATCGTGATAGCGGATAGCGACCCCGCGTACCTCGACGACCCGTTCATCTCGCGTCTGGTCAGCGGTTTGAGCAACTATCTGAGCAGTCTCGACTACACGCTCGACGTGCAAGGCATCGCACCGGAACGATTTGAGAGCGCGACCATCCTCCGCAAGGTGGGAAACGATGCGCTATGCGCGATTCTCTGCGGCCCGAAAGTCTTGAGAAAGCAGCACTTCACCTACCTCGACCGGCTCGGGCAACCGATCGTGGTCTTTCGGGAGGTTTTCCAGTCTCCCTCTTCCCACGTTGCGGTAGTCGGACAAGACGATCTGTCCGGCGGCAAGCAGTTGGGGCAGCATTTGCTCAAGAAGCACCCGCGCTCCGTGGTCTTCGTCCGACCGGCTTTGGACTGGTGCGCCGTCGAACGGCGCGAGATGGGATTGCGCAGCATTCTCGCGAGCGCGGCGCCCGCCACCGACGTCACGACGTTGGTTTCGACCTCGGAAAGATTCGACGATGTGCTGCGAGTCGTCAAAGAGCATCTCGCCAAGCGCACGCCCGATGCGATCGTCGCGGCCACGGATTCGATGGCTGCCGCGGCCCTGAAGGCCTGTGAACTCTCCGGGCTTCGCGTGCCCAGGGATTTGGTGCTGGCCGGATTCAACGCCTTCGACGTGTGTCGCCACACCTCGCCCACGATCACGACGGTCGTCTCGCCTGCCTTTGAGATGGGCCGTCAGGCCGGGGAGTTGCTCATCGAACGGCTGCAGACCGGCGCATTTTCGAAACGCAGAGTGGTGCTGCCGGTCCACCTGCAAGTCGGTGAATCCACTGGTTGAGAGCGTCCGCGAGGGCGTCCGCGACCCCGAGGGGCCGGGTGCCGATGCCGCGTTGATCGATGCCGATGCCGCGTCGATCGATTACGAGGATGCCCCGCTTCGAGGCTTTCATATTCGCGTCTGCGTCGCGGGCACCGGCGGCGTGTTTGCGGATGGCTTCGCGCTCGGGATCATCGGGATTGCCTTGAGCCTCGCGGCGCCTCTACTCGGTTTGAGCGACGTGTGGCTCGGCCTTCTCGGCGGGGCGTCCTTGGCCGGGCTGTTTGCCGGAGCGCTGCTCACGGGGC
>JBEKVP010000469.1:0-2766 GCA_049513935.1 Steroidobacteraceae bacterium | reverse complement strand
CGTTGACATAGGTAACCAGAAAAAACGCGGATTGCGATTCTCCGATGGCGAGCAGGTGCCGGGGTCGAAGCGCACGCAGCGACCCGGGTAACTCGCCCGAGCCGCGGAGCGCTCTGCCCGCCTGCGAGAAGATGTCGAAGGAATAGGCATCCCCCGGATGATCGAGCCGCTCGTACCGGGAAGGATTTGCGAGCTTCACCGGTTTGGCGAGCGCAGGCGCGCCCGGAGCGCCGTCCAACCCGACCTTCTGGACGGACACGCCCGCCCAGGCATAGCCCTCCCGCACGATTTGCCGGTTCAGGAAGGAGAAATCCGGAGCACCGTCGCTCCCGGCGCTGACGTTGAGCCACTCGATGAGAAGGGTCCCGTTGAAGTTGTTCGCATCGGAGGGCCGACGCAGCAGGATGCGGGTTGTGTACTTCGCGGTGTCCGCCGGCTTGACCGAAGTGCGTCCATCGGCTTGCATCGGTCCATCGGCGGCGTAAGACGCCGCCGTACCGGAGATGAAGTACTCCTCCTCGGTATAGCCGCGCTCGCTCAAAGGCACCCGAGCCCGCGGCACGCCCAGATAAGCCTCGCCCGGGATCGGGCCGGTGACTGCGGTTGGCATTATTCTCATCATCTCCCTCGCATTCGAGTCTACGCGAATTCTCGAACACCCGTCACCGCCGACAGCGTGTGCAATAATCGAGCTTCGAGCGGTCCGAAAACTCGAACAGGCGGTGAGGCGAGTGAAATGACATCGACCATCGAAGCCAACAAATCCCTGGTCCATCGCTATGCGCAGGCGGTGATCGACGGCGACATGGAAACGATCGAGGCGCTGCAACACCCGAACGTGCACTGGTGGGTCTTGGGTCAGGGCACATTGGATCGAACGCGCTTCAACGAGCTGGTTCGTTCGGGATTATTGGCTGCAAACAAGCGCTCCGTCAGGATCATCAGCATCACCGCGGACGGCGATCGAGTCGCGTACGAGGCGGAAGGGGAAATGGTGTTTGCGGACCGGATCTACCGCAATCGCTACCACAACGTGCTCGTGATTCGCGACGGTTTGATCGTCGAGGGCCGCGAATACATGGACACCAGGGCGACAGCGGAAGCGTTCGGCGCCGCCGCGCCCAGCATCGAGTTCACCTCGGTGGCCGAAGGGCTGCTGCTCCCGGAAGGTCCCGTCGCGATGGCCGATGGCTCGATCTTGCTCGTGGAGGTGGCGCGCGGCACGGTGAGCCGCGTGAGCCCCTCGGGTGCTGTCACGGTTGTCGCGGAGCTGGGCGGCGGCCCGAACGGATTGGCGATAGGTCCCGACGGCGCGGTGTATGTGTGCAACAACGGCGGCGGCATCAGAGCGCACCCTGGCGATGGCGCGCTGCATCTCGAGTTCGCCCCGGAGCTGTATCGCGGCGGCTCGATCCAGCGCGTCGACCTCGGCAGCGGCGCCGTCAGCACGTTGTACACCTCCTGCGACGGGCGCCCATTGCTCGCGCCGAATGATCTGGTCTTCGATCGTCAGGGCGGACTGTGGTTTACCGACTACGGGAGAGCCACCGCAAGCGGGCGCGATTTCGGCGGCATCTATTACTGCCGGACCGACGGCTCGCACATCGTCCGATGTATCGATCAGCAGATATCGCCCAATGGCATCGGGCTCAACGCCGCGGAGGATCGGCTCTATTGGGCCGATTCAATGACGGCTCGCGTATGGGTTTGCGAGATTGCGAGTCCGGGAAAGCTCGCACGCCCGCCCTCGCCCTTCATGGTCGGGGTGGCCGCATACACCCTGCCGGGTTTCCAGCAGCTCGACAGCCTGGCGGTAGAGGCGAACGGCAACGTGTGCGCGGCGACGGTCATCAACGGCGGCATCACCGTGATCGCGACCGACGGCGCGATGACGCACTACCCGATCGCCGACCCGCTCGTCACCAATATCTGCTTCGGCGGACCCGACCTCAAGGATGCCTGGGTTACGGCCGGAATGACCGGCCGCCTGTACCGGGCGCGTTGGCCGCGGCCGGGTCTGCGGCTCGCGTTCAACGCCTGACGCGCCGCCGCGGCGGGGTTCCCGTGCGCCGCATTGGGCGCGCCGGCGGGCTTCGTCGCGCCGGCCGCCAATCCAGCGCGAGTTGACTCGCGCTAGTAGCGGTTCACGAACACGTCGGCGATCAGCTCCTCGGTTTTCTCCGCGCCGGGCAGAGACACCTTCAGCTCCTTCGCGCTCTTCAGCGCGGCCGCCATATCCTTCTTCCCCAGCGCTCCGTGGGGAGCAAAAGCGCCATGCAGCACCGCCTCGCCTTGCTTGGCGAGCTGGTCGCGGGCGCGCATGAGCATCGCCATGCTCGGGGTAATGACGCCGTTCACCTTGCTGACCTGGTGCAACAGCTCCGGGTCGAGCCCGAATGCGCGCGCCAGCTTCGAGGCCTCGTGCATGGCGATGAACTCTGCGTAGGTGATCATGTTGTTGCAGAGCTTGAGCGCGATGGCCGATCCCACCGGCCCGGCGTGGACCACGGAGTTGCCCCCCGTGACCAGCAGCGGGCGACAGCGCTCGACGAGAGCCTGGGATCCGCCGAGCATGTAGCAGAACTTGCCCGGCTCGGTGGCCCGCGTCACGCTCGCATCGATGATGTGGATCGATTTCAGCTTGCCGCGCTCGTGCCACGCGAAAACCGATTCCTGCGTCACGGTGCTGTGAACAAGAACCACCGTATCGGGCCGCGCGTTCTCCAGAATGCCGCCGGAGCCGGATAACACCTGCTCCACTTCCTT
>JBEKVP010000468.1:0-2767 GCA_049513935.1 Steroidobacteraceae bacterium | reverse complement strand
AAGGCAGCTAAGAAAAAGGCCGCTAAGAAGAAATAAGCCTTCGTAAATAATCAACTGTGCCCGCGTAAGCGGGCACAGTTGTTTTCGGGGACTTGAAATGCTCTCGCCAACTGAAAAGAAGCGCCGCGCCGCGGAAGCGGCGATCTCCTACGTCAAGGACGGCATGGTGCTCGGCGTCGGCACCGGCTCCACAGTGGGCGAGTTCATCGAAGTGCTGAAAGACCGGAAAATCCAGCTCGAAGGCGCAGTCTCGAGCTCGCGCGAGACCTCCGAGCGGCTCAAGGCGGCGCGCGTCGCGGAGATCGAGCTCAACGCCGCAGGCGACCTCGAGCTCTATATCGACGGCGCGGATGAGGCGGACCGGCACGGGATCCTGATCAAGGGCGGCGGAGGCGCGCTCACTCGCGAAAAGATCGTCGCCGCCGCATCCAGGCGATTCATCTGCATCATCGACGACCGCAAACTGGTCGATACGCTTGGCGCCTTCCCGTTGCCCGTCGAGGTGATCCCCATGGCTCGCTCCTACGTCGCGCGCGCGCTCGTGAAGCTGGGCGGGCAGCCCGTGTGGCGCGAAGGCGTGGTGACCGACAACGGCAATGTGATCTTGGACGTCCATCACTTGGCGATAACCAACCCGGTCGAGGTGGAGGACGCCATCAATCGGATCGCCGGAGTGGTCACCGTCGGCCTGTTCGCGCGCCGCGGCGCCGATATCTTGCTCGTGGCGGGCGATGACGGGGTGAGGACGCTAATACCGGTGCACTAGATGCGCCCCCGCCGATGCGACCGCCGGGGCGATTGCGCCTAGATCTCCAACCGGGTTCCAATCTCGATGACGCGGCCCGACGGGAGTCCGTAGTAGTCGGCAATGACCTGAGCGCTGCGCGCCATCTGCATGAACGCCCGCCGCCGCAGCGGCGGCAGATCCGAGCGCTGACCCGGCAAGAGCTCCTCGCGGCTCAGGAAATAGGTCGTGCGCTCGGGCTCGTAGCGCACTCCATGGGCTTCGGCGCTGCGCAGGATCTCCAGGATGTTCGGCTTCTCCATGAAGCCGAAGTGCGCCACGACCCGGACGATGCCCTCGCACACGGGCGTCACCGTCAAGCGCTTCGCATCCGCGACACGCGGCTCCTCGCGGGTCACCACGGTCAGGAGCACCACCTGCTCGTGGATCACGCGGTTGAACTTGATGTTGTTGAGCAATGCCCGCGGGATACCGGAGGCCTTGGCGTCCAGGAAGATGGCGGTACCGGGTACGCGCACCGGCGGATCGCGCTTCAAGTCGACGAGAAAATCGCGCACCGGCTTTTGCTCGCGCAACAGACGCGACATGACAGATGCCCTGCCCCTCGCCCAGGTCTGCATGAGCCAATAGATGATGAAACCCGAGGTGAGGGGCAGCCAGCCGCCGTCCTCGATCTTGGTCAGATTGGCGAGCAGGAACGCGAGATCGATGATGAACAGCAACGACAACCCTGCGCGCAGCCAGCGGCTCTTCGCGCCCGTGCGCGACTTGATGAGGCTCAAGGTGAGCGGCGTCACGATGGTCATCGCGCCGGAGACCGCGAGTCCGTAGGCCCCTGCGAGCGCCGCGGAGCTGCCGAAACTCAAGACCAATCCGAGCGTGGCAACCATGAGGATGTAGTTCATGGTAGGCACGTAGATCTGCCCGGCGTAATCGGCCGAGGAGTGCTCCACGCGCACGCGCGGAAAGAGCCCGAGGCTCACGGCTTGGGTGGTCACGGAGAACACGCCGGAGATGACCGCCTGCGATGCAATCACTGTGGCCGCGGTGGCGATGGCGACCAGCGGCAACAGCGCCCACTCGGGCGCCATCAAAAAGAACGGATTGGAGATCGCGGCGGGAGTCTCGATGAGCAACGCGCCCTGCCCGAAGTAATTGATCACCAGGGCGGGCATGACGACGCAGACCCAGCTCAGGCGAATCGGCGCCTTGCCGAAATGACCCATGTCGGCATACAAGGCCTCGCCGCCCGTGACCGTCAGGAACACGCCAGCCAGCACGGCGAGCGCCGAGATCTGGTGCTGTGTGATCAGGCGAATCGCGAACGACGGATCGAGCGCGACCAACACCTTTGGCTCGCGCACGATCCAGTGCACGCCCAGCAGGGCCAGAATGGCGAACCACCCGAGCATCACCGGGCCGAATACTTTGCCGACCGAGCCCGTGCCATGGCGCTGGATCAGGAACAGTCCGACGAGCACCGCCATCGTGATCGGCAGAATCGGAATCTGCGCATCCGGCGCGGCGACGTGCAGACCTTCGACCGCGCTCAGTACGGATATCGCCGGCGTGATGGCGCCGTCCGAGAAGAAGAGCGCCGCGCCGAGGATTCCGAGCATTCCATAAAGCGCTTTGCGCGGGCTCGCGCGCTCGGTGTTCACCACCAAGGCGGTGAGCGCGAGCACCCCACCCTCGCCCTTGTTGTCCGCATTCAAGACGACGGCGACGTACTTGAGCAGGATCACGAGCACGAGGGTCCAGAATATCAGCGACAGCACGCCATACACGTGCTCCGGAGTCACGGGGATGTTGGGCCCCGTAAAGCAGGCGGACATGGCGTACAGCGGGCTGGTTCCGATGTCGCCGTACACGACACCGAGCGCTGCCAAGGCCAGGGGCATGAGGCCCGGATTGCGATCGCGCGACATGTCCTGGAGTTGAGACCTGCGGCTGACTGTGCCTGCTTTAAAGAGAAGGGCCCACCTTGAGTGGGCCCTCGTTTGGCTGGGGGACTAGGATTCG
>JBEKVP010000467.1:0-2775 GCA_049513935.1 Steroidobacteraceae bacterium | reverse complement strand
CCGCCTGCACTGCGTCCTCAGGGACGAACGCTATCCCGAGCCCAACCCGGGCCGCTCGAAGAGTCAATGGCAGTTCGTTGAAGGCAAGTTGCCCGTCGACCCGTACTTTCACCTCGCGCGCGCCCTTCTCGAACTCCCACGCATAGAGCCCGCCCGATGACGGTAGGCGCAAGTTGATGCAGCGGTGGGCGGCGAGGTCCTGGGGTTCACGCGGCGGCCGCTGAATCGCGAAATACGACGGCGCCGCGACTGCCGCCATGCGCAGGTCCGGACCTATGCGCACGGCTACCATGTCCTTGGCCACCTGCTCGCCGAGCCGAACACCCGCATCGTAACGCTGTGCGACGACATCGGTCAGTCCGTAGTCGACGCCGATCTCGACCTTGATGTCCGGGTACTCGGGGAGAAGTCGCTCGAGTACCGGCATTAGGATGGTCGCAGCCGCGTGTTGCGCCGTGGTAATCCGGATCGAGCCCGCGGGCCTCTCGCGCAGCTCGCTCAACGAGGCAAGCCCGGCATCGATCCCCTCGAACGCCGGCCCGAGAGTGCGCAGCAGGCGCTCGCCGGCGTCCGTCGGCGCGACGCTGCGCGTCGTTCGGGCCAGCACACGCAGGCCCAGGTGCGACTCGAGCCGCCGGATGGCGTGACTCAGCGAGGACTGTGTGATCCCGAGCTTTGCGGCCGCGCGCGTGAAGCTGCGTTCCTGCGCGACGGCGACGAAGGCCGCGAGATCGGCGAGCTGCTCGCGTTTCATTCATGCACCTCATTCATAGGTCCATTCGTATTCTAGCGACTAGTCGCGAGAACCGCGACGGTCTAATGTAGCTCCTGCCCACACACCATCAGGAGGCGTTATGCACAAGCGGAAACTCGCAAACAGCTCACTCGAGGTGTCGGCGCTCGGGCTCGGTTGCATGAGCATGAGCTTTGGATACGGGCCGCCGGGAGACAAGCAGAGGATGATCGAGGTCATCCGCGGCGCCGTCGCGCGCGGTGTTACGTTCTTCGATACGGCGGAGATCTACGGCCCGTTCACCAACGAAGAGCTCGTGGGCGAGGCTCTTGCGCCGTTCCGCGCCCAGGTGGTGATCGCGACCAAGTTCGGCTTCAAGATCGTCGACGGTAAGCAGGCTGGCCTCAACAGCCGGCCGGAGCACATCAGGCAGGTCGCGGAGTCCTCGCTGAAGCGCCTGAAGGTCGATGCCATCGACCTGTTCTACCAGCACCGTGTCGACCCCGACGTGCCGATCGAGGAGGTCGCGGGCGCGGTGCGGGATCTGATCCGGGCGGGCAAAGTCCGGCACTTCGGCCTGTCCGAAGCGGGAGTGCAGACGATTCGCCGCGCCCACGCGGTTCAACCGGTGACCGCGCTCCAGAGCGAGTACTCGCTGTTCTGGAGGAGTCCCGAGGCCGACGTGCTGCCGGTGCTCGAGGAACTCGGCATTGGCTTCGTGCCGTTCAGTCCGCTCGGCAAAGGCTTTCTGACCGGAAAGATCGACGAGAGCACGACGTTCGACAGCACGGACTTCCGCAACGTCGTCCCGCGCTTCACGCCCGAGGCCCGCAAGGCCAACAAGGCTCTCGTGGATGCGCTGGCTGCGATTGCGGCGCGTAAGCAGGCGACCCCCGCGCAGCTCGCCCTCGCCTGGCTGCTGGCGCGCAAGCCATGGATCGTTCCGATCCCGGGCACCACGAAATTGCATCGTCTGGAGGAAAACCTTGGGGCGCAGGCGCTCGAGCTGACTGCCGACGATCTGCAGGAGATCGACCGCGCCACGTCCAAGATCGAGTTACAGGGAGAACGCTACCCCGAGCACCTGAATCGGATGGTCGGCCGGTGATCGCTGCGGCGCCGGCGCGCCCGCGGGCCTCAAGGCCGGATTTGCGCAATACCGGGCGGCGATGCGCCGCTCGGTGGAGTTGCGCCGGGCGCTCCGGGCGGCGATGCGCCGCTTGGTAGAGCGCCGCCGGTCGCTGTGCCGCCGGGTGCCGTACCGCCCTGCGCCGCCGGATCTACCGGAACCAACGGCAGATCGTAGGCGTCCACCTTGGTCTTCTCGTCCTGTTCCTGGCGCTGCTTTTCCTGCGCCAGGCGCAATTTCTCGCGGCTGCGCTCGAATTCCACGTTGCGCTTGGCCTCCTCGGCGGGGTCCACGTCCTTTGCCAGGCGCTCGACTGCCACACGCGCGTTCAAGCAGTCGGAGCTGTTCCGTGCCCGCTCCGGATTCTCGTTGCACTTCATGAGCACGCCGTCGAGCGTCACTCGATCCTCCATGAGGTCGGTAACCGTCATCGGCGGAATGCGTTTCGGAGCGCAGGCGGCGCTGACCAGGACGGCTGCGCAGAGCCATCCACAGGCAACGATATGTTTGATTGATTTCGGCATATGGCTTCTCGCCGCTAATGGTATACAAACGCCGCAGCGGCGCGAGTCCGCGGCTGTGACGCATCTCACGCCTTGAGCATGTGCCGGCATCATTCATCCGTTGACGTGAACTTGCGCACGCAGTGGCGCGCCTGTACCGTTCGCAGCCATGGCCACACGCACCCCGACGGAGGCTGCCAAGATCGACTTCGAGACCGCGATGCGCGATCTCGAGGCCCTGGTCGAGCGGCTGGAACAAGGCGACCTGCCGCTGGAGGAGTCATTGGCCGCGTTCGAACGCGGCGTGATGCTGACGCGAACCTGCCAGGCCGCGCTCAAGGAAGCGGAGCAAAAGGTCGAGATTTTACTGAAAAAGGCCGGCGAACCCGCGGTTCTGGATTTCGACCCCG
>JBEKVP010000466.1:0-2779 GCA_049513935.1 Steroidobacteraceae bacterium | reverse complement strand
CTATGCTGAAGGCGCAACAAGCGGCTTTACCGGCGCGCCGATCACCGAGGATGATTGTATGCTCGAGACATTGGGCTTCGTAGCGTTCCTGCTGGCGGTTTTATTCGTGGTGATGGCCCCGAAGCCATCGGCCAAAGAGGACGAGGATTCGGATTCCGCCGGCAAGTAACCGGCCCGGCCGGCCGTGCGCGCGGCGTGCGCCGCGCGTCAGGCGGCCGAGCTTCGTCTCTCGCGCGGCAGGTCTCGCAACAGCTCGGCGCCGACCTGGAAATCGAGGTTCTCCACGGCCTCGCTCAGTCCGTCGTAGCGGGCAGCACCGAGCAATCCCCGCAGCGATGCGGACAACCCCTCGAACTTTTCCACCGCCGCGAGATTCTGAGCCTCGAGCAGCGCACACAGCTCGTCGACCCCGGCATGGTCGATGCGTGCTGCGTCGATGCACGCGTTGCGGGCCGGCTCCGGCCCCGCCTTGGGTTCCAGCAGCGGCTTTGCCTCTTCGCGCAAGGTCGTGAGCGCCGCGGCCAATTTCTTCAATATCCCCTCCACGACCTCGGCCGGCCGGGAGTCTTGCAGCGCCCGCTCCGCCGCGCCGGCCAAGCGCATGATGTTCGTCGCCCCGATCATGCCCGCGCTGCCCTTGAGCTTGTGCGATCTCGCCTTGAGGTGCCGGCAGGCGAGTTCATCATCGGGCGCCACCTCGATCGGCAGGGCGAAATCGGCATAATCGCGCAGAATTCTCGCCAGCAGCGATTTGAACAGCGACAAATCGTCGCCGAACATCTGCTGCACGACGGCCGCATCGATGGACCTCATGAACGGACGGCCATCGCCCTGAACCGCGGACTTCTTGTCGTCGAAAACCATCGGGATGGGCTCGCCCCGTGCGTGTTCCACGAGCCGCCGAACCTGGCGGATCAGGGCCTGCGGATCGAACGGTTTGCTCACGAAGTCGTCCATGCCCGCGTCGAGCGCGCGCTGGCGCTCGCCGACCAACGCGCCGGCGGTCAGCGCCACGATGGGCAGATCGAGATTCAATTCGGTCCGGATGCGCCGGGTCGCCTCGTTGCCGTCGAGCACGGGCATCTGCACATCCATGAGCACCACGTCGATGTCCTGATGGCAGGACCGCAGGCGCGCAAGGGCCGACGAGCCGTCGGGGCAGGTCGTCACCGTGGCGCCCTGATTTTCCAGAATGCGCTGCGCAACCTCGAGATTGATGTCGCTGTCGTCGACCACGAGCACCCGCACGCCGCTCAGCCATTGGGCATGCAGCTCGTCGAAGTTGGTGGATTCGAACACACGGTCGCTGCTGTCGGGTTGCCGGGACACCGTCAAGTTGATGGCATTGAACAGCGCGGAACTGCTCACCGGCCGCACCAGCAGAACATCCGCCGCGCGCGCCCGCTGCTTGTGCTCCACGTACGAGCGGGTCGATTCGGCGACGATGATGATGGACGGCAGCTCGCCGTGATTCCAGTGCCGCTCGAGGCGCGCCACCAGCTCATGGGCGTCGACGTCGCGTTCGTGCAGGTCGAGGATGAGCGCATCCGGTCGCGCGAGCGCCGGCCTTGAGGTCATGATCGAGATCATCTGCTCGCCGCTCTCCACGACTTCCGGAATCCAGCCGAGCGCGCGCACCATCGCGCTGAGGCCCTGCGGCGTATCGCCGTGCGGGTCGAGGATGAGAATTCGCAAGGCATTCGTCAGCGAGCCCTGCGCCTCCGGAGCGATGCGCAGCGGCAACTCTATCCAAAAAGTGCTCCCCACCGAGACCCGGCTGACGACGCCGATCTCCCCTCCCATCAGTTCCACGAAGCGGCGCGCGATGGACAATCCCAATCCGGTTCCGCCGAAACGGCGCGTGGTGGATGCGTCCGCCTGGGTAAACGGGGTGAACAGGCGGGCGCACGCCGCCGGTTCGATGCCGATTCCGGTGTCCTTCACTTCGCAGCGCAGGCGTACGCGTCCGGCGCCCAGATTCTCGCAATCGACCCCCAAATTCACGTGCCCGCGCTCCGTGAACTTGATGGAATTGTGCAGCAGGTTGGTGAGGATCTGTCGCACGCGAGCCGCGTCCCCCATGACCATCCTCGGCAGCGACGCGGCCGGCTCGAGGATCAACTCGATGCCCTTGTCCACGGCCTGCGGGAGCAACATCTGGCTCACGTCCCGCACCAGCGCGAGCAGATCGAAGGGCGCATCCTCCAGGGACATCTCGTCGGCTTCGATCTTGGACAGATCGAGCACGTTGTTGATGACGCCGAGCAGCGCCCGCCCGGCGAATTGAATCTTGGTCAAGAACTGGCGCTGTTCTTCGGAGAGCGGCGTCTGTTCGAGCAGATATCCCAAACCGATGACCGCATTCAAGGGCGTACGGATCTCGTGGCTCATGTTGGCGAGGAATTCGCTCTTCGACCGGCTGGCCTTGTCCGCCACTGCGAGCGCGTCGCGCAGCCGCTGCTCCAATTTGCAGCGGTCGGTGATGTCCTGTATCGCGCCCACGATGCGCACCGGCACGCCGCCGTCGCTTTCCACCTCGGCCGCCATGCGAATCCAGATCGCGCGATTCTTCGCGGTGACGATGGGGATCTCGAGGTCGAAACCCAGACCCGTCTCGCGCGCCACCCGCATCGCCTCGTGCAGCCGCTCGCGGCCGTCGGGCGCGAGGAACGTATCGAGCAATTGCTGCGTGGGAGCGGTGTGTTCGTCGATGTCGTGGATGCGGTAGGTCTGCGCCGTCCACTGCTGCTCGCCCGTCGCGATGTCGATCACGAAACCG
>JBEKVP010000465.1:0-2811 GCA_049513935.1 Steroidobacteraceae bacterium | reverse complement strand
AGTCCGGCTCGGCTCCCGACATCGAGACAGCCTGGCGTCTCGCGGACATCCGCGCCGGGCTGCCGACGGTGTACGCGGCGACCAGCGAGGCCTTCGTTGCGCAAATGCTGAACCTCGATCTCATCGACGGGATCAGTTTCTCCAAGGGCTGCTACACCGGCCAGGAAATCATCGCGCGCGCGCAGCATCTCGGACGGATCAAGCGGCGGATGTTCCGCCTGCGCCTGGCGTCTCGAGGTGGGTCGATCGGCGGGGCGGTGAAGCTCGCCGACGGGCGATCCGGGCGATTGACGGAACTCGCCCCCGCCGATGGGCACCTCGAAGCGCTTGCCGTGCTCAACCTCGAGGCCGGCGCGGCGGGCGAACGCGCCCCGGGCGAACGCGCCCCGGGCGAACGTGCCCCGGGCGAACGCGCCCCGGGCGAACGCGCCCCGGGCGACCCAGCGCCGGCCGATGCAGCCGCGCCGGGCGCTCCCGCGGCTGGCGATGCGGCGGACGCCCTCGAGCTGCCGCTGCCCTACTCCTTCAAAGATCGATAATCTCGACGGCCTCGGCGTGCAGCGATTCGGCGAAGAATAGGCTGCCGACGCGCGCGAATCGCTCCGCGTCGTCCGTCGCCAGCCAGGTGATGCGGCCTGGGGCCACCGGCGGCGCGGCGCCGGCGGCGTGCGGCCCTGTCGCAGGCGACAGCACTCGGGCGGTCGTCGCCGCCGAGTCGACGATGCTCACATTGTCCGGCACCGCCGAGCGGATGGCTTCCATCAAAACAGGAAAGTGCGTGCAGCCGAGGACCAATGTGTCCGGCGCATCGGCGGCGGCGAAGATCGGATCGAGATACCGGTGGGCGATGACCTCGGCCTCCGCTCCGCGGGTCCACCCCTCTTCCGCGAGCGCAACGAACATCGAGCACGCGCGGGCAGTCACGCGCGCCGCGGGGCAGCGCCGGTGTATCGCGCTTTGATAAGCTCCCCCTCTGATCGTACCTTCTGTCGCGATGACCGCAATGTGCCGGGAGACGGACGCGGCGACGGCGGCCTCAGCGCCGGACTCGACAACCCCGGTGAGCGGCAAGGCGGGATACCGCTCGCGCAGCGCGCCGAGCGCCGAGGCCGACGCCGTGTTGCATGCCACCACGAGACAGCCGATGCCGCGCTCGAGCAATACGGCCGCGCATTGCAGCGAGTAGCGCGCCACCGTCTCGGGGCTCTTGGTGCCGTACGGCAGCCGCGCGGTGTCGCCCAGATAGATGAAATCCTGCGCGGGCAGCGCCTCGCGCAACGCGCGCAGCACGGTGAGCCCGCCGACGCCCGAGTCGAAGACGCCGATGGGGGGCGGGGAGCGGGCACGCCCCGGAAAATCCTCTCCCGTTCCCGCCTTGTTCTTCAGGGTCAGGCTTCCGGCCGCATGTGGGGGAACAACAGTACGTCGCGAATCGAGGCGGAGTCGGTGAACAGCATCACCATCCGGTCGACGCCCAATCCGAGTCCTGCGGCGGGGGGCATGCCGTACTCGAGCGCACGCACGTAGTCCGCGTCGTAGTACATGGCTTCCTCGTCGCCCTCCGCTTTGCGCTCGACCTGGTCCCTGAAGCGCTGCGCCTGGTCCTCGGCGTCGTTGAGCTCGGAGAAGCCGTTGGCGAGCTCGCGGCCGCCGACGAAGAACTCCCAGCGGTCGGTGATGAAGGGGTCCCGATCGTTGCGCCGCGAGAGCGGCGAAACCTCCGCGGGATAGGCGTAGGCGAAGGTCGGCTGGATCAGCGTGTGCTCGCCGGTCTTCTCGAACAGCTCGATCTGCAGCTTGCCCGCGCCGTCGGACGCTTTGTAGGGAATCTTCATGGCGTCGCACACGCGCCGCAGATACGCCACCTCGCGCAGCGACTTGGGATCGAGATCCGGATTGTTCGCGAGCAGAATCTCCTCGATCGAGAGGCGCGCGAAACTCTTCGACAGATCGATCTCGACGCCCTGATAGGTGAGCTTGCGGGAGCCGATGAGCGTGTCGGCGAGACCCTGGAATAGCGTCTCGATCATCTCCATGAGATCGGTGTAGTCGGCGTACGCCTGGTACAGCTCGAGCATGGTGAACTCGGGGTTGTGCTGCGTTGAAACGCCCTCGTTGCGGAAATTGCGGTTGATCTCGTAGACCCGCTCGAAGCCGCCGACCGTCAAGCGCTTCAGGTACAGTTCCGGCGCGATGCGCAGGAACATGTCGACGTCGAGCGCGTTGTGATGGGTCTTGAACGGCCGGGCGGCCGCGCCCCCCGGGATCGGATGCAGCATCGGCGTTTCGACCTCGAGAAAGCCGCGCGAGTCGAGGAACGCACGCAGGTAGCGCACTATGCCTGAGCGCGTCTCGAACACGCGCCGGCTCGCCTCGTTCACGATGAGATCGACGTAGCGGCGCCGGTAGCGCAGCTCCGTGTCGGAGATGCCGTGCCACTTGTCGGGCAGCGGCCTCAAGGACTTGGTCAGCAGCCGCAGCCGCTCGGCGCGCACCGACAGCTCGCCCGTCTTGGTGCGGAACAAGGTGCCCTCGGCGCCGACGATGTCGCCCACATCCCAGGTCTTGAACTCATCGTAGACCGCGCCGAGCCGCTCTTTCTGCAGGAACACCTGGATGGTGCCGCTCGCGTCCTCGAGCTTCAGGAAGCTCGCTTTGCCCATCACCGCTTTCCTGCGCATCCGTCCCGCGACGCTTACGGAAATGGCCTCGGCCTCGAGCTGCTCGTCGCTCCGGTTGCCGTAGGCACCCGCGAGATCGCCCGCCAGCGCGTTGCGGCGGAAGTCGTTCGGAAAGGCAACGCCGTGCTCG
>JBEKVP010000464.1:0-2812 GCA_049513935.1 Steroidobacteraceae bacterium | reverse complement strand
GCGCGCTTCGAGCGCGAGATCGCCCTGCTCGACGAGGTCACCAATTGCTTCGCGATCACCGGTGCGTACGACTTCATCTTGCAGGTGTTCGGCAAGGATCTCGAGTCGCTGAGCTCGGTCATTCTCAAGAAGCTGCTGCGCATCCCTCACGTGCGCGACGTGCAGTCGAGCGTCGTGCTCGCCACGCTCAAGCGTTCGACGCGCATACCGCTGCGTCACCTCGAGATCTGATATTTTTGTCCGAGCCATGATCGATGCCATCGTCATCGGCGCCGGGATCGCCGGCGCCTCCGTCGCCGCCCATCTCGCCGAAACGCGCCGCGTGCTCCTGCTCGAGCGCGAGGACCGTCCCGGTTATCACTCGACGGGTCGCTCCGCGGCATTGTTCACGGAGATCTACGGCAACGCGTCGATCCGCGCGCTTACCCGCGCGAGCCGCAAATTCCTGTTCGAGCCGCCGCTGGGCTTCGCGCAGGGGCCGCTCACGCGCCCGCGCGGGTGTCTGCACATCGCCACCGCCGCGCAGCTCGAGGCGCTGCGCAAGTTCCGTGCCGCGCCCGACATTGCGCGCGCGACGCGCGCTCTCGACCCGGCCGAAGCACGCGGCCTGTGCCCGGTGCTGCGGGCGGACTATGTGGCGGGCGCCGTGTACGAACCCGACTCCTCGGACATCGATGTAGCCGCCCTTCATCAGGGGTACCTGCGCCTGTATCGCGCGCGCGAGGGGCGCCTCGTCAATAACGCCGAGGTGCGCGCACTCGCGCGCACGGGAGCAGGCTGGAGCGTGCAGGCGGGCGCGGAAACTTACACGGCCCCCCTGCTCGTGAACGCCGCCGGCGCCTGGGCGGACACGATCGCCGCGCTCGCGGGCGTCGCACCGGTCGGCCTCGAGCCTCGCCGGCGTACCGCGGTGCTGGTCGATCCGCCGCCCGGCGTGGTGGTGAGCGCGTGGCCGTTCGTGAGCGACATCGAGGAGCGGTTCTACTTCAAGCCCGAGGCAGGCTCGTTGTTTCTGTCTCCGGCGGACGAGACCCCGACTGCGCCCGTGGACGCGCAACCGGACGAGTGGGACGTGGCCACCGCGGTGGAGCGCGTCGAGACGGCGACAACGCTTAAGATCAACCGTTTGAAAGCGCGCTGGGCCGGGCTTCGCACCTTCGCCCCGGATCGGCTGCCGGTGGTCGGATTCGGATCCGCTCCCGGTTTCTTCTGGCTAGCGGGGCAGGGAGGCTACGGAATTCAAACCTCGCCCGCACTTTCGCGCGCCGCCGCGGCGCTGGCGCTCGGTCTGCCGCTGCCCGCGGACCTCGCCGAGTGCGGGGTGGAGACCGCGCCGATGTCTCCGACTCGGTTCGAAAGCCAGCGCTGAACGCGCAACTCGCCCTGTACACGCGCCCTATTCGTGAGTAATGTCCTACGGTGCGCGCCTGCGCGCACCGACTGACCGCGCCGGCCCATCGAGCGCACAGTGCGCAGCGTCGGATCGTGTTCCACTCAACAAGGTGCGCTCATGCTTCATTATGCAGTGGTGTTTTTCGTCATCGCATTGATAGCGGCGTTCTTCGGATTCGGCGGCATCGCCGTCGGAGCCGCCGGCATCGCGAAGGTTCTGTTCATTGTGTTCTTGATCGGCGCCATCGTCAGCTTCCTGATGAGCCTCGGCCGCCGAGTCTGACAACGGCAAAAGCTGGAGGAGCCTAGCTCATGGAAGCCCATTTGGATACTACTCAGGTTCGTAAGGTCAAACGGTCCGGCAACGCGAGCATCAACGACTTTCTCGACAACGTCGATGATCTGACGAAAGCCATCAAGGACATCGAGGCTCCGGAGATCGCCCGGGTCCGCGCCAAGGTCAAGATGGCGTTGGCCGCCGCCAAAAGCGCGCTTAGCGACAGCGCCGCTCAGCTTAGGGGCCAGGCCCGCATGGTCACCAAAACGGCCGACAACTACGTGCGCGACAATCCGTGGCAGGTGGTCGGCATCGCCGCGGTGGTCGGAATCGCAGTCGGGGTAATGCTCACCCGCCGGTCGGACTGAACCCGTTGGACGAAGGCTCAATCCGGCCTTCGTGCACCGGCTAGGCGCGCCGCTACGCGCGTCGCCATTCGGAAATGCCGCCGGGCTTGTCCTCCAAGACAACCCCGGCGGCGGCGAGCAGATCGCGGATCCGATCCGATTCTCGGAAATTCTTCCGAGCTCGCGCCTCGCGCCGCGCGGCCATCAGCGCCTCGATCTCCTCATCGCTCAAACCGGCCGCGGCATGGCCGCGCTTGAGATAGGCGTCGGGGTTCTGCTGCAGCAGCCCTAAGCTCTTGCCCATCGCGAGCAGCGCTCCGGCCGCGGCGGATATTCTCTCGGCGTGCCCCGCGGCCTTCGCGCTGTTGAGCTCGCGCGCCACGCCTTGCATCACCGCCATCGCATCCGGCGTGTTGAAATCGTCATCCATCGCCGCGCGAAATTCCTCGAGCGCGCCGCCGCCCGCTGGCGTGGACGGAGCCTCTGTGCCCTTGAGCGCCCGATAGAGCCCGGCCAGCGTCTCGTCCGCCTGTGCGAGCTGCGCCGCCGAATAATTGATGGGCCCGCGGTAGTGGCTGCTCAGCAGGAAGAACCGCAGCACCTCCGGATCGCGCAGCGTCTTCAGCACCTCCCGCACCGTGAAGAAGTTGCCGAGCGATTTCGACATCTTCTCGTCATCGATGTTGACGAAGCCGTTATGCATCCAGACATGCACGAACGGCGTGCCGCACGCGGCGCAGGACTGAGCGATCTCGTTCTCGTGATGCGGAAACTTGAGATCCATGCCGCCGCCGTG
>JBEKVP010000463.1:0-2818 GCA_049513935.1 Steroidobacteraceae bacterium | reverse complement strand
CTGGAGCAGATCGAGCAGCTGGTGCACGGCGTGCGCAACGTCTCGAACTCCATCGCTCACGACCTGCGCACGCCGCTCGCGGAGCTCAGGTCGCGCCTCGAGGAGCTCGCGCTGATGCGCCCGGCGCCCGAGACGACGTTCGCGGAGATCGACGGTGCGGTGGCGGACGTCGACCGCGTCATCCGCATCTTCGATGCGCTGCTGCGGCTCGCGGAGATCGATGCCGGCATGCGCCGCTCCGGCTTCGTATCGCTCGATCTCGTGGATCTGGCGGCGACCGCGGTCGAGTTCTACGCGCCGGCGGCGGAGCTCAAGAACATCCGGCTGACGCTGCATGCCGACGCGCCGGTGAAGGTGTCGGGCGATCCCGTCCTGCTCGCGCAGGCGCTCAGCAATCTCATCGACAACGCGCTCAAGTACGCGCCCGAGAACGGGCTGATCGACGTCGCCATCCGGCGCCGCGAGGATGCGCAGGCGGAGATCGCGGTGACCGACGACGGTCCGGGCATCCACGATTCGGAGAAAGCCAAAGTCGTGGAGCGTTTCTACCGTGGCGATGCGAGCCGCGGCACCCCGGGCGTCGGCCTCGGATTGAGCCTCGTGCAGGCCGTGGCCAAACTGCACGGCAGCGCCCTGATGCTCGTCGACCGCGAGCCGGGGTTGCGGGTCGTCATGCAAGTACCGCTTTCCGACCAGGCCGCCGCATCCGACGTCCCGGCCGGGTCCGGCGCGCGGAGTGATCGCGCACCCGCCCCGGTCGCTGCGACTACCGCGCCTTGACTCCCGCGCGCAGCGTCGCGACGTTCGGCGCGATCTGCCACTCGAGCCGCGGCAGCCCGAATTGGCGCGTGGCGTCCTCGATCTGTCTGAAAATGGCGGCCGATATCGCCGCATCGCTCACCAGCCGCGGAATCCCGCTCTTCGGCAAACGCTCCCCGTACCCGTCCTCGACCGGATAAAGCCGCAGCTCCGCCAACTGGTTGCCCTCGAAGCGACTGACGGCGATGACGCTCCGAAACGTGAAGTCGTGCGCGAAGCTCGCGGCGTTCAAGGGCGCGGTCAGGTCGTAGTCGGTGGCTTTCCCGGGATCCGTCCACGCGTGCTCGAGCAAGTCGCGGTTGTCCTGGAAAAGATCGTGCGGCAGCGGTGCCTGAACGTCGCTCCAGAAGAAATTGCCGAGGCCGTAGAATATCGGGCGCGTTCCCCGCAGCGGCGACTTGTAGAGCTCGATCGCGCCGAGGTTGTGATTCCCGGTGGTGACGAATAAATCCGCGCCGGAGTCGATGGCCTCATGCGCGAAACGTTGCAGGAAATTGCCGGCGCCGCGCGGCTGATTCGGATCGTCGCAGCCCACGCTGCATTCGTGCGAGTGGATGGACACGATCACGAGGTCCGCGTTCTCGCGCGCCGAGCGGATATTCTTCTCGATCTCGGCGAGATCCTGCGGATCAATCGCGTAGTCGTAGGAAAAGGCCTCGCCGAGCCGGTATTTGATGTCGAAGAGCTCCATCTCGGCGGGCGTCTCGCCGCAGTGGCGGCGATGGACCCCGCAATCGATCTCTGCGAGCGAGCGCATCGCGGCCGGGGGCAGCACGATCGTGCGGGCGACGTGCAGCGCGGAGAGGCCGGGTCGGCCCGGCGCCGCGCCGTGATGCGGAAGCGCATCCGTCGTCGGGCGAAACGTCGAAGCGACCGACACCAGCGCGATGCGCGCCTTCGGCGTCTCGAGAAACTGCGGCGCCCGGGCCCGGCCCCGATCCTCGCCCACGCCCGCGTAGACGATCCCCGCCTCGTCGAGATGCCGCGAGGTCTCGCGCATGCCCTCGAGGCCCCAATCGAGCGAATGGTTGTTGGCCCGCGAGACGAGACCGAACCCCATGAGCTTCAGGTCCTTCGCGACACCGGGCTCGGACGAGTTGGTCCAGTCGTCGTCCCACGAGTACGGCGCGCCGGTAAAGTAGCGCGCGTCGAACAACGTGGTCTCGAGGTTCCCATAGACGACGTCGGTGCTCTGCAAGAGATGAAGCGCCGCGTCGAATCCCTTGAGCCGAGCGGCATACTGCGACAACGGACGCGAGATGATGAGATCGCCCACGGCGGCGACGGTGAAGCCGTCCGGGACATCGGTCTGCATCTCCTGCCTGATCGGGCGCTTGGGATCGAAACGGGCGGGGTCTTTCTGGATCGGATCCGAAGGACCGTAGATCTCCGTGGGCTGCGCGACGGCGGCCGGTGCGCTGGTGGGCTGCGCGGCGGCGGGCTGGGTGACGGCCATGTGCACGGCGAGCGCCGCCAAGGCGGCCGTGGGGCCGCGGCCGAGAGGCATCGTCGATGGCATGTGACACCCGCTGTTGTTGGAGTTGGAGCCGGCGGATTCTAATTCTACTCGCCGCAGCTCGGACAGCCGCCGAGGTGAGCGCCGCCGTACATCGGCACATCGTAAGGATCGGTCGGGTCGATGCTCACCATCCGCCGCTCGGGATTTCTGTCGCAAAAGAACGCCGCCGAGGCCGACGAGAATTCGCCCAGGCGCCATCCGTCATCGAGCCATTGAAGCATGGCGGTGAGGAAGGCGCGCTTCAAATCCGCGCCGTCGGGCAGGCGGCGCGACTCGAGCACCGCCCCGTGCATGCTGCGCACGACGTACCAGCGCGGCTCGGCCGTGGGCTCGAGAGGATCATGGACGGCGCGGCGGCGAATCATGACAGCAACGCTACAAGAGCGCCGCGATCGAGGTCCAGCCAGTAGTCCGCGGCGCAACAAGCTGTATGCGCCGCGGCCCGGCACGGCTCGCGCGCCGCCACTCGACATATTTCGG
>JBEKVP010000462.1:0-2820 GCA_049513935.1 Steroidobacteraceae bacterium | reverse complement strand
GGAGGGCATCACCGAGCGCGCACCCTGCGTCGATCTCGTGTTCGGGCCCCAGACCCTGCATCGCCTGCCTGCCATGCTCGAGGGACTCGAGCGCACCGGACGCCCGCAAATCGACGTGAGTTTTCCAGAGATCGAGAAGTTCGACCGCCTGCCGGAGCCTGCGCCTTCCGGCGCGACGGCGTACGTCTCCATCATGGAGGGCTGCAGCAAGTACTGCACTTTCTGTGTCGTACCGTACACGCGCGGCGAGGAGATCAGCCGGCCGTTCGAGCAGGTATTGCGCGAGATCCGCCAGCTGGCGGAGCGCGGCGTGCGCGAGGTGACGCTTCTCGGGCAGAACGTCAATGCGTACGCGGGCCCGCGGGACGACGGCGGCGTGGCGGATCTGTCGACGGTGATTCATTACGCCGCGGCCGTCCCGGGGATCGAGCGCATTCGCTTCACCACCTCGCATCCGCTCGAATTCAACGAGAGCCTGATCGAGGCGTACGCGAGCGTTCCGAAGCTCAACAATCTGCTCCATCTGCCGGTACAGAGCGGCTCGGATCGACTGCTCGCAGCCATGAAGCGCGGCCACACCGTGCTCGAGTACAAGCAGAAGCTCCGCAAACTTCGGGCGGTACGCCCGGATATCTCGATCTCGACCGACATCATCGTGGGCTTTCCGGGCGAGACCGACGAGGATTTCGCGGCGACTTTGAGGCTCATCGAGGAGGTCGGGTTCGACCAATCCTTCAGTTTCCTCTACAGCCGCCGCCCCGGCACGCCGGCCGCATCCCTTCCCGGCGAGGTGCCGCAGGCGGTGAAGCAGCGCCGGCTCGAACTCGTGCAGCAGCGCTTCAACGCGCAGGCGCGGACGATTTCCGAGCGCATGGTGGGAAGCCGCCAGCGCGTTTTGGTCGAACGGCCCTCCAAGCGGAACAAACTGCAGCTCGCCGGGCGCACGGACAATAATCGCTGGGTCAATTTTGCGGGGCCGGCGACTCTCATCAACAAGTTTGCGGACGTCGACATCACCGAGGCAATGCCCAATTCACTGCGCGGACGTCTTGTGGTAGAAAGCGGAGCGTGAGTTCCGTCCCCGTGACGCGGGATCTCTCGTTCGCACCGGCCGACAACGTGAGGCTGGTGGAGCTCTGCGGCCCGCTTGATGCGCACCTGCACCAGATCGAGGCGCGGCTCGGCGTGGAAGTGCGCCGGCGCGGCAACCGCTTCCAGATCATCGGGCTAGCTACCGCGACCGCCCGGGCCGAAGCGGTGCTGCGGAATCTCTACTCCCGCGCGCAGAGCGAGCCCGTCGATCCGGAGCGCGTGCACATCGCGCTTCAAGAGCTGGATATGGACGGGAACGAAACCGACACGAATGCGGGCGAATCGCCGGACGAGCTCAAGGTGCGCACGACACGCGGCGCCGTGCGCGCGCGCGGCGCCAATCAGACCGAGTACCTCAACAACATCCGCACGCACGATCTGACTTTCGGAATCGGCCCGGCGGGAACCGGTAAGACGTATCTGGCGGTGGCGTGCGCGGTCGAGGCGCTGCAATCGGAGCGAGTCCGGCGCATCGTGCTGGTGCGTCCCGCGGTCGAGGCGGGCGAGCGGCTCGGATTTCTGCCGGGCGATCTCACGCAGAAGGTGGACCCGTACCTGCGCCCGATGTACGACGCGCTCTACGAGATGATGGGCTTCGAGCGCGTGGCCAAGTCGATCGAGCGCAACATCATCGAGATCGCTCCGCTCGCTTTCATGCGCGGCCGGTCGCTGAACGATTCCTTCGTGATTCTCGATGAGGCGCAGAACACCACCAACGAGCAGATGAAGATGTTCCTGACGCGTATCGGGTTCGGCTCCAAGGCCGTGGTGACCGGCGACATCACGCAAATCGATCTGCCGAATTCCAAGCAATCGGGTCTGCGCACCGTGATCGACATCTTGCGCGGCGTGCGCGGGATCGCGTTCACCATGTTCAGCTCGCGCGATGTCGTGCGGCATCCCCTGGTGCAGCGAATCGTCCAAGCGTACGAGGCGAAATCCCCCGACGACGGCGACAAGACGGGCCCTTGAGGCCGATGCTCCCGCGACTCGAGCTCGACGTGACCTATGCGGCCAGGCGTCCATGGGCGCCGCGGCGCGGAGAGTTCCTGCGCTGGGCGAGCGGTGCGCTCGCGGGCGGCCTCGAGACGGCCCGGCCCCGCGCTCGCGCCCGAGCCGGACTCACCAAGCCGCGCGGGCGCGGCGCCGGCGCACGCATCGCGCTCTCCGTCCGCATCGTCGGCGAGGCGCGCAGCCGTGCCTTGAATGCGCGCTACCGGCGCAAGGATCGGCCGACCAACGTGCTGTCCTTCGCCGGCGCCGGCCGGCTGCCCGACGGGCGAACTTTTCTCGGCGAACTGGTGATTTGCGCGCCGGTCGTCGCGCGCGAGGCGCGCTCGCAGGGCAAGACGCCCCCGGCGCACTGGGCGCACATGACGGTCCATGGCATGCTGCATCTTCTGGGTTTCGACCATGAGCGCAGCGCGGAGGCGAGAAAAATGGCGGCCCGGGAGATTCAAATCCTTGATCGGCTTGGGTTTTCAAACCCGTATGCCTGATCGAGTATCCTGATCGCCCATGTCCGACCAATCCACTGGCAACACCGGCCGCTGGCTCAAGCGGATCACGCAGTCGATGTCGGGCGAGCCGCGCGATCTCGCAGAGCTCATCGAGGATTTGCGCGAGGCGAGCGAGCGCGGTCTCTTCAACGGCGACGCGCTGGTCATGCTGGAGGGCGTGCTGGCGGTGGCCGACATGCAGGTGCGCGACATCATGGTGCCGCGCTCG
>JBEKVP010000461.1:0-2833 GCA_049513935.1 Steroidobacteraceae bacterium | reverse complement strand
AGATCCACGGAAACGCGCATGGCAACCCTCTATCCACTGCCCGACGACTATCGAGTAGCCGATCTTTTGGGCATCCTCTTCGACGGCATCGAGGTGAAGGCCGGCGGAACATTCGATCAAACGCCTGCGGGAGGCTCGCTGTTCGGAGTCTTCATCGCGGACAACGGTGCGCCCGTGGCCCTGTGCGGGGCGGATGCCAACCTCGCCGCGAGCCTTGGGGCTGCGCTTTCCATGCTACCGGTGGGGGCGGCCAAGGAGGCCGCCAAGTCGCGCGAGCTCACCTCGGCGATGACCGACAACATGCGCGAGATCATGAACATCTGCACGCGGCTGGTGATGGATACCGGGTCGCCGCATCTGCGGCTCGACCAGGTCTATACCGTGAAGTCCCTGCCGGCGCCGGCGACGGCGCTCCTCGGAGCACACAAAGGCCGCCGCGAATTCCGGGTGCAGGTGCCCAAATACGGCGGAGGCGTGCTCACGGTCATGTCTTCGTGAGGTTTTCCAGGTGTCAAGAGGGAGTACGAACATGCGGGCAGGTTTCAAGGCTCTGATGATTGCCGCGGTCCTGGCGGTGCTGCCGTTCGCCGGCGCCGGCGCGGCCGCGCCCACCAAGGACGAGGTCGTCGCCGTCGTGAAGAAGGCCGTCGCGTTCTACAAGGCCAACGGCCGGGACAAGGCTCTCGCCGAATTCAACAACAAGGACGGTCAGTTCGCCAAGGGCGAGGATTACGTCGACGTTCACGATATCAATGGCGTGTGCGTCGCGCACCCGATCTCGCCGGCCAAGGTGGGACTCAATCGCCTCGACAGCGCGGATTCCGCCGGCAAGTTCTACGTCAAGGAATTGGTCGACGCGGCCAAGCAGAAGCCGTCCGGTTGGATCGATTACGTCATGAAGAATCCGACCACCGGCAAGCTCGAGAACAAGACCGCGTACTGGGAAGCGTACGACGGGCTCATCTTCAAGGCGGGAACTTACACCGAATAGGTGTAACGCGAACGCGCCCATGAACCGAACGCGCCCATGAAGTTCCTCGCCAACATTTCGCTGCGATGGCAAATGCTGCTTGCGCCCGTGCTGCTGATTCTCGCCATTCTGGCGATCGAGGCGGTGAACTGGAGCCAGCAGATGAAGGTCGATGCCACGACCACGCGGCTGCTCGACGATACGATCGGTCGCCTGACGGCGCTCGATGAGGCGGATGCGTTCGCGCTCGATATCAACGGACGCATGTACCACGCCATGGCACTGGCGCAGAACGGCGCGCCGCCGAAGATCGTGCACCCGCTGGTCGATTCGCTGCCCATCGACCTCGAGAAGCTCGGCGATCTGCTCTCCGCGGTCGCGCGCCGCGCGGGCGAGAGCGGCCACGATGCGGAAGCCGCCCGGATCACGGAGGCCGCGGGGAAGTACGGCAAGGCGGTGGCCCAGTTCTCCAAGGTCCTGTTCGCCGATACCGGAGTGGCCGCCGACTTTGCGACTTCGGCCGGAGCCTTCTTCGAGTCGCTGCATACCAGCTTGAGAACCTTGTCCGGCTCCTACCACGAAGAGTCGGCCGCGGCGTTCGCCGCAGTGAAACAAGACGCGGCGAGCGCGATGCGGCTGTCGGCGCTCGGCGGCCTGTTGGTCGTGCTGGGCGGCATCGCCCTGAGCCTTTGGCTGGCGCACTCTCTGACCGCGCCGCTGGTGGAGCTCACCCGCGTGGTGGGAGCGCTCGCCCGCGCCGACTGGTCGGTGCAGGTTCCTTACTCCACTCGCGGCGATGAGGTCGGGCGAATGGCGCGCGCGGTCAACGTGTTTCGCGACAACGGAATCGAACACGAACGGCTGAAGCGCATCGAGGAGGAAGGCCGGCAGCGGGCGGTCGATCAGAAGAACGCGGAGCTCGAGCGCGAGCGGGCGGAGCGGGATCGATTGGCGCGCGAGGCAGAGCGGGCGCGGGAGCTCGCCGCGATGACGGAGCGTTTCGACTCGAAGGCGCACGAGGTGATCGAGAGCTTTGCAAGCTCGTTCGGCTCGCTGCAAGAAACGGCGGCCAAGATGGCCTCGGCGGCGGACGGCATGCGCGAGCGCGCGGACGGCGTCTCGCAGGCGGCGGTCGAGGCCTCGAACAATGTGCAGGCCATTGCCGCCTCGATCGAGGAGCTGGGCGAGTCGATCGCCGAGATCTCGGAGCAAGTGCGCGCTTCCTCGAGCATGGCCGCGGCCGCCACTCGCGACGCCGACAAGCTGAATCAAACCCTGCAGGCGGTCAACGCCGCCGCGATCGAGATCGGCTCGGTGCTCGATTTCATCAAATCGGTCGCCAGCCGCACCAGCCTCCTGGCGCTGAACGCCACCATTGAGGCGGCACGGGCCGGACCCGCGGGCCGCGGCTTCGCCGTGGTGGCGAACGAGGTCAAGGCGCTCGCCACCCAGACCAAGCAGGCGACCGACGGTGTAGCCTCCAAGCTCGAGCGAATCCAGACGCTCTCCGGCGAGGCCGCCGGCGGCGTGACCTCGATCGCCGGGACGATCCGCTCGCTGAACGACGGTTCCTCGTCGATCTCGAGCGCGGTCGCCAGTCAGACGACCGCGATGCGCGACATCAGCAAGACCGTGCAGTCGGCGGCGGACTTCACGCGGCGCGTGAGCGAGCAAATCCGGGAAGTGCAGGGCACCGCGGGGAAGACAGGCGAAGCCGCGGATGGGGTGCTGCAGGCGTCCGCCGAGCTTGCGCAGCGCACCGATCTTCTCGAGTCCGAGGTGTCGGGATTTTTGAGCGCCGTACGGCCCAAGAGCGCCGATGCACCCGAGTCGTCCGGCGGACGGCGCGCGGTCGCGTAGGCG
>JBEKVP010000460.1:0-2841 GCA_049513935.1 Steroidobacteraceae bacterium | reverse complement strand
CGGTGGCGAGCAGCGGCTCGA
Organism: Steroidobacteraceae bacterium; assembly: GCA_049513935.1. Lineage (GTDB taxonomy): Bacteria > Pseudomonadota > Gammaproteobacteria > Steroidobacterales > Steroidobacteraceae > Bog-1198. The sequence goes on along the minus strand of JBEKVP010000460.1, from coordinate 2,820 downwards.
TCGTCAGGCATACCCCCCGACTGTCCACGAGCGCCTCGAGCAGCGGCGCGCGCGCGGCGGCATCGGCGAGATCGAGGCCTAGAGAATTGCGGCGTTCAGGCTCGAACAGGGCACGCGGCGCACGGATCTGCGGATGCGGGGCGCTACCGAGGGCGCTTGCACGCACCACCGGATCGGCGATCAGACCGTCGATCGCGCGGCGGCCCGAGGCCGCGCGATGCACGAACGAGGCGGCCGCGCCGTTCTCGAGCAGCCGCCGCATGAGGTAGGCCAAGAGCGTCGCGCGCTCACCGACCGGGGCATACAAGCGCACCGGGCGCCCGAGCGACTCGAGCGCTCGCTCGCGTGCGTAGAGTGTCTCGCCCATGCCGTAGAGACGCTGGAACTCCATCTCGGGCGCACCGCTGTCCTGCGCCAGCACCAGTAACTCCGCGACCGTCTGCGCATTGTGAGTCGCGAACTGCGGCACGAGCTGTGCGGGGGCGGCGAGCATGCGGCGCGCGCAGGCGAGATAGGCTACATCGGTATAGACCTTACGGCTGTACACCGGGAAGCCCGCGAGACCTTGCAGCTGCGCGCGCTTGATCTCGGCATCCCAGTAGGCACCCTTGACCAATCGCAGCAGTAACGGCGGCCCGCGGCGCGCGGCGAGCGCGATCAGATGCTCGATGACCGCGGGCGCACGCTTCTGATAGGCCTGCACGGCCACACCGAGGCCCGCCCAGGAGCGCAGCTCCGGCTCGCTCATCAACGCCTCGATCAGCTCGAGGGCGAGCTCGTACCGCTGGGCGCTGCGTGCCAGCTGCCGCAGCCGCGGCAGCAGCTCCGTCATCACGCGCATGCGCTGCGCGTCGCTGTAGCGCGGATGCAGCGCCGAGAGCTTGACCGAGACCCCGCCCCCTTGCAGCACACCGTGACCGCGGTAGGCCGCGCCCACCGCGTGAATCGCATGCTCATAGGCTTGCAGATAGCGCTCGGCATCGGCCGCGGTGAGTGCCGCCTCGCCGAGCATGTCGAACGAGTAGCGCTGCGGCGCCGATGCGTGGCCCGTCGAGGCGCGCTCGCGGCGCGCTCGAGCGAGCGCAGTCTCGATGCGCTCGGCATAGACGAAGCGCCCACTGAGCGCGCGCATGGCACCATAGAGCGCGCCGCGTACCAGGGGGGTCGCGAGCGCGCTCACGCTGCGGCGCAGCGCACCGCTCGCCGTGGCTTCCGCAGGCCCGACGCTCGCCGCGGCCAATCCGAGCAGTGCACCGAGCAGCCCGCCGGGCTCGGCCTGGCGCCAATCGACGCCACCGAGCTGATCGCGGATGAGTCGCTCGGCATTGCCGGCGTCGGGCACCCGCAGCAGTGCCTCGGCGAGCGACAACAGCGCCGCACCGGCGGGACTCGCGAGCGGCAAGCGGCGCGTGAAGGCCTCGATGCCGCGCTCGGGCGCACCGGCGAGCAGCTCGCGCGCGAGCGCGCTCATGCGCTCGGCCTGCGAGGGCTCGAGCCGCGCCGCGGCCAGTAGCGGCGGCAGGCACACGCTCTCCGGCGCGAGCCAGAGTCGCGCGGCCGCCCCGCTCACCGCCTCAGCCCAGGAGTCCGAACACGCCGGCCGCGGTGCCCACGAGCGCGGCGAGCGCGCCGAAGGCCACGAAGAAGCGGCGGTGCGAGAGAAAGTAGAGCGAGCTCATCACCACGCCGAGCTCCAGAAATCCTTCGCCGAGATCGAACCGCACCGCGCGGTCCTCCGATCGCTTCGACGCCGCTTCGGAGGCATTGGCCTTGTTCTGCAGGTCCGCGGCCTCGAGCCCGTAGCGCTCGCCCTCGCGCGTGAACTTCGCGCCCGTGCCCGCGATCTTGCCTGGGTCGGTGCCGATTGCGGCGAGCAACATGGCCGCCAGCTGATCGTTGTGCTCGCGGATCTTCTTGGCCTGATAGTAGGACCAATCATCGTTGGCCTGGGTACGGGCGAGGATGGCCGCGGTGTGCTCGCGATGCGCGAGGATGCTCACCACCGAGAGCAGCACGCCGAGGATGCCGACCATGATGCCGACCCGCTGGCTGAAGACATCGTCAGTGTGACCATGCCCGGCGTGGATCTCGACTTCCGCCATTGTTGCCTCGCTTTGCTGCCGCCGTCCGGAGGCGCGAGATCTTATCAGAGGGTGACGCCAGGTCACGCGCTCATAAGCGTCGCGATCAGCGCGATCGGCGCACTGCCATAGCTCAGGAATTGCTCGTGGAAGGCATGCAGATCGAACTGCGCGCCGCGCCCGGCGCGCAGGCGCTCGCGCAGCCGGTAGATGGCCGAGAAGCCCGCGAAATACGACGTGAGCTGCACGCTGCTGCGCTCGACGCGTACCCACTTGCGCGCCGCCTCCTGCTGCGACTGAAACGCCTCATGGGTGAGCAGGTGGTGCGCGTCGGCCTCGCTCATGCCGAGTACGTGCACGCCGTAATCGAGCAGCGTGTTGGTGACGCTGCGCAGATACCACTTCCAGTAGAACAGCCACTGCTCCGGCGCGCCCGCCCCGTAGCCCGACTCGAGCATCAGGCGCTCGCCGTAGACGGCCCACCCCTCGATCATCGCGCCGTTGCCGAAGATGGCTTTGATGCGGCTCGGCGAGCGATTGGCGTGCATGAGCTGCACGTAGTGACCAGGGATCGCCTCGTGCATGATGAACACCGGCAGCGTCCAATCGTTGTATTCGCGCAGGAAGCTCTCGGTCTGGGTCGGATGCGAGGGATCGAGCGGATCGACGTTGAAATAGGTGCGCGCTCCGGCGTCATAGGGGCCCGGTGCCTCGATGCCGGCGATCGCGACCCCGCGCT
>JBEKVP010000459.1:0-2843 GCA_049513935.1 Steroidobacteraceae bacterium | reverse complement strand
GCTGATCGCCAGAAAAACGAGTTCCTGGCCATGCTTGCGCACGAGCTGCGCAACCCGCTCGCCCCGATCCGCAGCGCCGCCGCGTTGCTCGAGCGCATTGCGTCGCCGGACCCGCAGACCCGTACGATCACCCAAATGCTGCAGCGGCAGGCGACGGTGCTCGCCCGCTTGGTGGACGACCTGCTCGACGTGTCGCGCATTACTCAAGGGCGGATCGTGCTCAAGCGTCAGACCGTGAAGCTCGCCGACATCGTGACGCAAGCCGTGGAAACCGTCGAGCCGATGATCCAGGAGCGGCGGCACAAAATGTCGGTGGTGAGCTATGGGCCGTTGCGCGTGAACGGCGATTCCACGCGGCTCGTGCAATGCGTCGTGAACCTGCTCACCAACGCGGTCAAATACACGCAGCCGGGCGGCGAGATCCGCGTGGAATCATCCGAAGATAACGGCGAGGCCGTGCTCGCCGTCACGGATAACGGTCCCGGCATTTCCGCGGATCTGTTGCCCCAGATCTTCGATCTGTTCGTGCAGAGCGAGCGCACGCTTGATCGTGCGCAGGGCGGCCTCGGCATCGGCCTCTCGCTGGTCAAACGGCTGATCGAGATGCACGAGGGGCGCGTCACCGCCTCGAGTCCCGGTCCCGGGCGCGGGTCGACCTTCGAAATCCGTCTGCCGCTCGCCAAGCACGAGGACGAGCAGGAACGGGAGGCGGCGGTGAGCGCGCCCGCGGCCCGCATCCTGGTCGTCGACGACAATGCCGATGCGGCGCACTCGCTCAAGCTCCTGCTGGAGCTCGACGGACACGAGGTCGAAGCGGCGCTGAGCTCCGCGGATGCGCTCGCGCGCATGCACGCATTCAAGCCTCAGGTCGTGCTCCTCGACATCGGTCTTCCCCAAATGGACGGCTACGAGGTGGCGCGCCGGATTCGTGCCGCGCCCGAGCTCGCAGGCGTGCGGCTCATCGCGTTGACCGGCTATGGCCAGGCGGAGGATAAAGAGCGCGCGAAGTCGTGTGGGTTCGACGATCACCTCATCAAGCCGGTGGACTATTCCGCGCTCCAGCGTGCGCTCAAGAGATCTTGAGGCCGCGCGCCCCGGTTCATCGCCCTCGCTTATACTGTGCGCCCATGCGCCTCCCGTCATGGCTGTTGGCTTTATTACTCGCAGGATACGCGGCCGCGGCGGCCGACCCGGGCTCCCCGGGCGCGGCGGCGCCGCCGCTCGACGCCGCCGCCGCGGCGCGCTTCGCGGCGCTCGCTCTCAAGTGCCTGCACGAGGAATACCCGAATCATTTGTCGCATACGCTCACGGGCGACGCCGATGCGCGGCCGCCGCGCGAGCTCACCCCGGCCTTTTACGGTTGCTACGACTGGCATTCCGACGTGCACGGCCACTGGCTGCTGGTGCGCCTCGTGCATCTCTTTCCCGACGCGCCTTTCGCGGCCGAAGCGCGCGCCGCCGTCGATCAGAGCTTGACGCCGCAGAACATCGCGGGCGAGATGGCATACCTGCGGCACGAAGATCGCGCCTCGTTCGAGCGTCCGTACGGCCTCGCGTGGCTCCTGGCGTTGTGCGCCGAGCTTCGCGGCTGGGACGACCCGCAGGGCCGGCGGTGGCTCGCGACCTTGCAGCCGCTCGAGACCGAAGCCGCCACGCGGCTCACCAACTGGGCTGGGAAATTGCACTACCCGATTCGCGTGGGGGAGCACGATCAGACTGCGTTCGCGTTCAGCTTGGTCTGGGACTGGGCCGGGGTTGCGGGCGATGCGCCGATGCGCAGCGTGCTCGGGTACGCGGCGCGCCGGTTCTATCTGAACGACCGCGACTGCCCGCTCAACTACGAGCCGTCGGGGGAAGACTTTCTCTCGCCCTGTCTCGGCGAGGCGGACTTCATGCGACGCGTGCTCGCGCCGGAGGCATTCGGCCGCTGGCTTGGCGAATTCTTGCCGAACATTCCGACGCGCCTCAGTAAGCCTTGGCTCGAGCCCGCTGTCGTGACCGACCGCGAGGATCCGAAGCTCGCCCACACCGACGGCCTCAACTTAAGCCGCGCGTGGATGCTCGAGGGAATTGCTCACGGCCTGAAGCCCGGCGACCGGCGGATCGAAGTGCTGCTCGCATGCGCGCAGCGGCACCGCGACGCGTCGCTCTCGGCAGTGACCGGTGAGCATTACGTCGGCGGCCACTGGCTGGGCACGTTCGCCGTGTACCTCACGAGCGGGGCGGGGTTGCGCTAAGAGGCCGCATTCTGATCAGCGGCTCAAACCGGATAGGACGACGACTACGCGGTGCTCCCCAGGGCCCACATAGGTGTCCTCCCGATAAACAACCCGGTCGTCCACGTGTATTTCCACTTTGTGAGCGCCGGCCGCGACGTCCAGAATCTGCGATTGATCGTTGCGCGTCGCCGCTTGTCCGGTCTGCACGCCGTCCACGAATACGAGCGAACCCACAGGAGCGCCGGTCACGATGATCTCGGGCGGGTCCGGCAACGGCTTTGCTCTCCGCCAACCGAACCAGCTGCAGGCGGACAAGCAGGCTAGCGTCATCAGTACGAAGGTTCTCACTCTATGGGCCCACGATTACTGCGAAGCCGCGAGCGTATCATGCATCTCTGCGAAGCCTCCATGTCGCTGTTCCGAGCCATCGATGTTGATTTGTCCGTAGATAGCGTTGGCGACGTCAAGGTCGATCCGTGGCGTACTGTCGTAACCCATCGGCGGGTTTGTCCCACGAAATCGCCTCCGACATCCATGTATGGTCGGTGGGCGGCGCCTCGCTCGGTGCATCCAGGCTGCTGATCGTAAGCGCGATCTCGTCCGGCCAGCCATCGTGCCAATAGG
>JBEKVP010000458.1:0-2854 GCA_049513935.1 Steroidobacteraceae bacterium | reverse complement strand
CGAATTCGCCCGGGATGAACTGCCAAAGCGAATGCACGATGCCGAGCGCCGCGTAGCACTCGGCCACGGTGTTCACCTGGACCCGCGCCGCGCGGATGTCCATGATCTCCTCGAAGGCGAGACGCTTCGATTGCATCTTGCGCCAGATGCTGTAGATATGCTTCGGCCGGCCGTCGATGCTCGCCTCGATGCCGGCGGCGCGCAGCTCGCCTTGCAGCAGGCCCTTCAACTCCACGATGTAGCGCTCGCGCTCGCTCCGCCGTACCTTGAGCGCGGCGGCGATGTGCCGGTACTCGGCCGGCTGCAGATAGCGGAACGCGAGATCCTCGAGCTCCCACTTCACCTGCCACACGCCGAGCCGGTTGGCGAGCGGCGCATAGACCTCCTGAGTCTCCATGGCCAACTTACGCCGGATTGGCGCGTCGAGCGATTTCGCGGTCCGCATCTTCTGCAGCTGATCGGCGAGCTTGACCACCACCAATCGAACGTCGCCGATGATCGCGACCAGCATCTTGCGCAGCGCCTCGGCCTGGGCGGCCTCGAGCCCCCGCTCGGGGGTCCAATCGGACGGCAAGCCGAAGTGGCCGAGCTGGCTCAAGTCCCTTGCCAGGCGCACGGCGTCCTCGCCGAAGCGCTTGGCTGCCGCTTCCCGGTCGATGAGTCTCTCCTCGATCAGCGGCTGCAGCATCGCCGCCACGACGACATCATCGTCGGCCTCGAGCGTGCGCACGATCTCGGCGACCTCGAGCGCGGCGCGACGCGTCGGCTCCGCCGCCACGGGCAACTCGAGCTCGAGCAACGCCGCCCGGCGTGATTCGAGCCTCGAGCTTGGCGTGCGGGTGGGCGCCGTGGTCTCCATCAATTCCTTGAATGGGCGCATCGGTGGGTTTGGCCGCCCATTGCCGGTATCATACCCGGCGTACTACTCAAGACGGGCTCCCGGCCATGCCGAATTCGACGGGCAAGACGCTTGCCGCTTAAGCTCGCGACAATACGGGTGCTCGGCATCGACCCCGGGTCGCAGTGCACCGGCTTCGGCCTGGTGGACGTCGCCGGTCCGCGCTTGATCTACGTGGCGAGCGGCGTCATCCGCACGCCGCATGGCGATTTCGCGGCGCGGCTGTGCGAGATATTCAGCTGCATGCGCCGCATCGTGGCGCAGTACCGGCCGCAGGAGATCGCCATCGAGCGCGTGTTCGTCAACCGCAATCCGGACAGCGCCTTGAAGCTCGGCCAGGCGCGTGGGGCCGCCATATGCGCCACCGTGGATGCCAACGCCGAGGTGTTCGAATATGCGACCCGCCAGATCAAGCAGGCGGTGGTCGGGTCGGGAAGCGCCGAGAAAACGCAGGTCCAGCTCATGATGAAGAGCCTCTTGCGGCTCGAGGGTCCCGTGGCGGCGGATGCGGCGGACGCGCTCGCGGCCGCGGTCTGCCATGCGCTGCGGAGCCCGGTGCGCAGCTCTCTCCGAGTGGCCGCACGCCTAAGATGATCGGCTTTCTGAAGGGCCGTCTTGCGCTGAAGCAACCGCCCACCCTGATGGTGGACGTGAACGGCGTCGGCTACGAGCTCGAGGCGCCGATGTCGACGTTCTACGGCCTGCCGGCGGCGGGCGAGCCGGTGGCGCTCTACACCCATCTTGTGGTGCGCGAGGATGCGCACATCCTGTTCGGCTTCGGCACCGACAGCGAGCGGCGCCTGTTTCGGGGATTGCTGAAGGTGTCGGGCGTGGGGCCCAAGATCGCGCTCGGTATCCTCTCGGGGGCGAGCGTCGAGGATTTTCTGCGCATCATCGAGGCCGAGGACGTCGCGATGCTCACGCGCATCCCGGGTATCGGCCGCAAGACCGCCGAGCGCGTGATCATCGAGATGCGCGACAGCGTGCAGAAGCTGGCGGCGCCCATTCCGAAGGAGGGCAGTGCGCTCGGCGTCGCCGCGGCGAGCCCGCAAAGCGAGGCCTTCGCGGCGTTGATCGCGCTCGGCTACAAGCCGCCCGAGGCCACGCGGCTCCTGAAGGCCGCCGACGAGCCGGGGCTCGCGACCACGGAAATCATCCGCCGCGCGCTCAAATCCGCCGCCAAGCCGTAAGATCGCGCCATGGGAATCGAACAGGATCGGATCATCAGCAGCGCCGGCGGGCGCGACGAGGAAGTTCAAGACCGCGCGGTGCGCCCGAAGCGGCTTGCCGATTACGTCGGCCAGCCCAAAGTGACGGCGCAGATGGATATCTTCATCCAGGCGGCGCGCAAGCGCGGCGAGGCCCTCGATCACGTCCTGATCTTCGGGCCGCCGGGCCTCGGCAAGACCACACTCGCGCACATCATCGCCAACGAGCTCGGAGTGAACCTCCGGCAGACGTCGGGCCCCGTGCTCGAGCGCGCCGGAGATCTTGCCGCGCTCCTCACCAACCTCGAGCCGCGCGACGTGCTGTTCGTCGATGAGATCCATCGCTTGAGTCCGGTGGTCGAGGAGGTGCTGTATCCCGCCATGGAGGACTCGCAGCTCGATCTGATGATCGGCGAGGGCCCCGGGGCGCGCTCCATCAAGCTCGATCTGCCGCCGTTCACGCTGGTCGGCGCCACGACGCGTGCCGGTCTTTTAACCTCTCCCCTCAGAGACCGGTTCGGCATCGTGCAGCGGCTCGAGTTCTACACCACTTTGGAGCTCACCAAGATCGTGACGCGCAGCGCCTCGATCCTGAAGCTTGCGCTCGAGCCGGAGGGTGCGGACCGCATCGCGGAGCGCGCCCGCGGCACGCCGCGCATCGCCAACAGGCTCCTGCGGCGGGTGCGCGATTTCGCCGAGGTCAAGGCCGCCGGCATCATCTCAGGTCCGGTGGCGCTCGCGGCGCTCG
>JBEKVP010000457.1:0-2863 GCA_049513935.1 Steroidobacteraceae bacterium | reverse complement strand
AGCCGCCGCTGCCCTTACCCGTGCCGCCGGCCGCCGCCCCGCCGAAGCGGGCAGCGATCCGGCCCTGGGTCGCGGGTGCGGCGGCGGTGTGCCTGCTCGCAGTCTTGTGCGTCTTTTTGTGGTCGTCGACTCGCGACGAGCTCGGCAAGGCGCGCACCGAGATCGCCTCGCTCAAATCCGCCAACGCCGAGCTGAAGCAGTCGAGCGATCGGCTCACCGACATGGTCCGGGATCTCGCTGCCGCCTTCGCAGCCAGCACTGCGGCCCCGCCGGGCGCAGCAGCGGCGGCAGGTCCCGGCGGCGCGGCGGGATTGCCGCGCACCGAGCCCGTGCCGTACGGCGAGCTGCCCTTCGACCGCGGCCGCCTCGACGTGCTGCGCGAGGTACTCTCGAGGCTCGAGGCCCAGAATTTCCATGGCGTGGTGAGAGTCTCGAGCTCGCCCGGCTCGTTCTGCCTCACGGGCAATGCCGCCGATGGGTTCGCCCCCGCCGCCGCGACCTTGCCCGCGGCGAAATGCGATCTGGTGGGAAATCCGTTCGAGGAGTCCTTGACGGGCCAGCAGCGCCAGTCGCTCGCGTTCGCCAATCTGGTCGCGGGGGTGCGCCAGCGTACCTCCGGTGCGATCTCGGTCGTATTCGAGAACCCGACGCCGCCGCGCCCCGCCGTGCCCTATCCGCCACGTAACGATTCTCTGACCGCGGGCGAATGGAACCGGGCGGCGGCGGCGAACAACCGGGTGGAGTTCGCGGCGGAACCGAGTGCGCCGCAGTCCGTGGCGGTTCAGTGAGCTAGAACGAAACCCTGACGAACAACTCGGGTCCCTTGGTATTGAAGTCGAAGAGACCCGATTCGTCGGTCTTGGCCGAGGCGAGGTGAGCTTTCACTTCGGTGTAGCCGAGCGCGAAGGAGACGTTCGGGCGGAGCCGATAGAACGCATCGAGCTCCGCCATCCCGAGCGACCCATCGAACTCCTTGATGTGCAGATCGAGGTACTGGACGCGGCCGTCGAGATAGAAATGCCTGCTCAGCACCCACGTGGCGTCGAGGCCCGGAGTCGGGTACGGTCCCGCGATGTCCTCGGATTGGTTCACGTGCACCTCCTCGGTCGTGACCCTCGCCTGCGTCTGGATCTGGACCGCGGTGACGCCCAAGGTCGCCGCGAGCTCGAGCTTCTCCCCGTGCCAGAACGAATAGCCGTAGGTGATGCCGAGCATGCGCAGGCTGAGCTCGGACTGCAGCGGGTCGCCCGGCTGCAGCACCACGTCGCGAAACACGATCGGCTCCGCGACCGTCGTTGAGCCGGTGCGATCCAGCGTGAAGTAGTCGAGACGCAACCGGTTGCGCTCGCCGGCGCGCACCATGACTTGAAATTTGGGTTCGTAGTCCGATGAGTCCAGGCCGAACTGGTTCTCGCCGTTGATGGTGGTGCCGGGCACGCCGGTGCTCGAGTCCACCCGGAGCGTGGTCGTCGAAGAGACGCGCATCGCGCCCAACGAGATGCGCATGCGATCGTCGGTCGGACTGATGTAGTCGCCGTCGGCGCGCACGACGGCTGCGACGAGCGTGAGCCCCAGCGCAGCCATGGCATGCTTGATCATAGTGTGCTCCTCAATACCAACTGATCGGTGGCCGCGCGCCGGGGCTTCGCGCTCAGCGAGGGGCTGATGCGCGTAAGGACGTGCGCCGCGGCAGCGCGCCAACCGGTGAGTTTGCCGCCGTAGATGCCGAGGACGCGTGGATGCGGATCACGATCGGTGGTAAAAATGGTCTCGCGCGACCGGTCAAAGGCCTTCTGGGACGCGGCGGGCAGCACCCGCAGGCCCGCGAAGCGCTGTCGAATGTCCGCGCGGGTGAAGCCGGACGCGGCCGGAAAATAGTGGCGCGCCACGCCGAGCAGATATTCCTCTTCCTCGGGCAGCGGGTGGACCTGGTCGGGCTCGCCCCGATAGGGCGTCTCGGTCGTGCCGACGAGCGTGGCGCCGCGCCAGGGCATGAGGAAAACGGCGCGCCCGTCGCTCGGGCTTTCGACGTAGTAGATGCCCCTCACCACCTGCATCGGCAGGACGATATGCGTGCCCTGGACGAGATCGACCTCCGGAACGTAGATGGCCGGCTGCACCGCGCGCGCAACTTGGACTGCCCAGGGACCGGCCGCGTTGACGAGCACGCGGGCGCGGCGCTCGGTGCGCGCGCCGCCCGCCTCGAAGGCCACCTCGACGCAGTCGTCGCCGAGCCTCGCCGACACGAATCGCGCCGGCATGGCGAGCTCCCCGCCGAGCGAGCGCGCCGACTCGACCACGGCGCGCGTCAGCTGCGCATCGTCGGTCTGCGCATCGTGATAGCGGATCACGGCCTGCAGATTGCGCGTATCGAGACCGTCGAGTTCCTGCCATTCCTCCTTCGGGACCGCGCCGAAGCGGGTGCTGGCATCGAAGCCTCCCAGCAAGGCGTACATCGAGAGGCCCAGCCTGAGCTGCCAAGGTCGGCGGCGCGTGTCCTTGTAGACGGGAATGAAGAACGGCTTGAGCGCGACCAGGTCGGGCGCGATCTTGAGATGCACCGCGCGCTCGCGCAAGCTCTCGCGCACCAACGAGAACTGGCCGGATTCGAGATACCGCAGTCCTCCGTGAATCAGCTTGCTCGAGCGGCTCGAAGTGCCGCTCGCGAGCGCACCCTTCTCGATCAGCAGTGTGCTGTGACCGGCCGCGGCGGCCGCTTGCATCACGCCGGCTCCGTGGATGCCGCCACCCACGACAATTACATCGTATTCTTGCATTGGGCTCTGTGACGTTCGAACGCGCGGCTAGAATGAAGTAATACGCGCGAACACACAAAATTAACCGACTCTGTCGCCATTCGCTA
>JBEKVP010000456.1:0-2868 GCA_049513935.1 Steroidobacteraceae bacterium | reverse complement strand
ATCGGCGCCGCTACACCCATCGTCATCAACGATCTCGCCGCCGAGCCGCAGCCGACCGCCCACCAGCAAGTATGGCTTGCGCACGGCTGGCCGGCCGTCGCCGCGCTGCCTCTCATGATCGACGGAACCGCTATCGGTGCAATGACGCTGTTGAGCGATCAGCGCGGCGTATTCGATGAGGCCGAGATCGGTGTGCTCTCCGAGCTCATCGCGAATCTCTGCTTCGCCCTGCAATATCTGGAGAAGGACGAGGCACTGCAATTTCTAGCCTACTTCGATAGTTTGACGGGACTTGCCAAGCGTCCGCTCTTCTGCCAGCGCCTGGCCGCACGCCTGGGGTCGGGCTCGACCGGTCTCGACTCTTTGACCGTGCTCGCCTTCGACCTGCAGAAGCTCGGCGCGATCAACGATTCTCTCGGGCGCTACGTCGGTGATCGGTTGATCGAGGAGATTGCGGCGCGCATCAAGCAGACTTACCCCAACGTGGATTGTGCTGCCTACTTTGGCGGAGGAACGTTCGCCCTGGCAATACCCACCGTGGAGAGTCGCGACACCGAGGACTTGGGCCGGCTCATGCAGAACGCCGCTGTGCAGCTCTTCGCCGAGCCCTTTCACATTGGCGGCCATACCCTGCGCCCGGCTATTCGCTGCGGCGTCGCCTTTTATCCACAAGACGGGACGTCCGCCGACGTCCTGGTCCAGAATGCCGAGGCTGCCCTCAAAGCCGCGCGTGAAGACAACGACAACTACATGATGTATGCGCTGATTCGCGATCGCCCCACCTCGCGCACGGTTGCCTTCGAAGCGCGCCTCACGGCGGCGCTCGACCGGCACGAGTATCTGCTTCATTACCAGCCCAAGATCGACATCGCGAGCGGCCGCCTTGCCGGCCTCGAGGCGTTACTCCGCTGGCAGGACAGCGAGCTCGGATTGGTGCCGCCCTCGCTCTTCATCCCGATCCTCGAGCGCTCCGGTGCGATCGTCGAAGTCGGACAGTTCGTTTTCGAGCAGGCCGTCCGTGATATTCAGAACTGGATCGCGCAGGGCGCCGCCCCCATCCAGGTTGCCGTGAACGTATCGCCTTTGCAGCTGCGCCGGCGCGATTTCGTGAGCACGGTGCTGTCGAGCGCCAGGCCGCTCGCAGGGCAGCCGGCCGGTCTCGACATCGAGCTCACCGAAAGCATGCTCATGCAGGACATCGAAATCTCCATCCGCAAGCTCTCGGAGCTGCGCAGCGCGGGAATCGGTATCGCCATCGATGATTTCGGCACCGGCTACTCCTCTTTGAAGCTGCTGAGCCGCCTCCCCGTCGACACCTTGAAGATCGACCGCTCCTTCATCGTCGGAGTGGCCGACATCCCGCACGTGAGCACCATGGTGACGACCATCGTTTCGCTCGCACGCACCTTCGACATGCGAACCGTGGCCGAAGGGGTTGAGACGCAGGAGCAGCTGCATATGCTGCGGTTCCTTCAGTGCGACCAGGCACAAGGGTTTTACCTGGGGCGGCCGGTGCCCGCGGCCGACATTCCGGCAGTGATGACACGACTTAGCCGGCCGGTCGCGCGTACGCCACCCGAGCAAATGAACCTCCCTTACGCTGCCCGGGCCTAGCTCCATGCACGGGCGTACTCCGAGTCCATGAGTAATCCGTGAAGTCGTGCCGTAACCTCGCCAAGCTAGTAGTGGTCGCGCAGATGGGCTCGGACAGTGGGCCACATCGGGGGGACCCTGATGCGCGTCTTGGTGCTTCGGATGCATCCATGCTTGCCGCGCGCAGCCGCATGATGCTCAAGATTCGGCTATGTATATGTATTTGTATCGACTTCGATTACATTCACCGCGCTCGCATCGAGGCTGTCAGAGGGAGGGATGCATGACCGAAACGGAGAAGGACGATCGGTTCCTTCTGTGCCGCATCGGTTCTCGTATTGGTGCCTTGACTCTCAAGGACGTCCGGGAGGTCATGCGTCCGCTGCCGATCGAGCCGCTGGCGGGCACGCCACCATTCGTGCTCGGCCTCGCCATCGTGCGAGGTTTCCCCACCCCGGTGATCGACGCGGGCCGGCTCTTGGGTCCGATCGACTTGCCGTCTCCCGCGCGATTTGTCTCGCTCAGATTAGGCGAAAGGAGCGCGGCGCTCGCCGTCGATGCCGTGCTCGATGTACGCTCCCTGGCGGCGGGAGACCTGAAGGAGATCCCGCCGCTCTTGCGCGAGGCGGGAGCCGACCTCGTGTCCGCGATCGGCGCACTCGATACCGAGCTCCTGCTCGTGCTCGAAGCGGCCCGCTTGGTTCCGGAGTCGATCTGGAGTGCGATCGAGGCCTCGGGTGCCTCCACGTGATGGCGCAGGGATCAGCCGAGGCGCACCGTTTTCGCGGCTGGATCGTCCAAAGACTGGGTCTTCACTTCGACGATACCAAGCTCGAATTTCTGGCCGAAGTTTTGGAGCGGCGCGCGGATAAGAAGGGTCTCGGGCTGCGCCCGTATCTCGATCGGCTCGAGGGTGCGGACATCGATGCGGAACTTCAAGCGCTGGTCCCCGAGCTGACGGTACCCGAGACGTACTTCTTTCGCCACATCGATCAGTTCCACGCATTTGCCGACGTTGCCCTCCCGCAAGCTCAAGCCGCGCGGGGTTCTATCCGCGAGCTTAGGATTCTGTCCGCCGGGTGCGCTTCGGGCGAGGAACCCTACTCGCTCGCTATGTTGATGCGGGAACGCGGCACGGACTTCGGCTGGGATGTGGAGATTCATGCCTTGGACGTCAACCCGGTCATGTTGGCGAAAGCGGCGCGCGGCGTTTATTCGGCTTGGGCGCTGCGCGAGACGCCGCTGGAGACGCAACGGCGCTGGTTCAAAAACGTA